>NZ_JAYGIG010000128.1:0-53826 GCF_034932105.1 Leptothoe sp. PORK10 BA2
GTCACTGAGTTTGATGCGACCCTTGGGCTTGCTCAAGGAGGTTACCAATTCCTATATTTGGATTACGCTAGCTGATAATCTCTGTAACCTGGGAAAACTCTCTAATTTTTTAAGCCTGAGTAGTTACCTAGAGCCAGCGAATTAGGCTATAGGTTTCAACTTGGACGTAGTTTAGCACCTTTGATATTTTTTGAAGAGAGAATCACCCATGCCTAGCAATCGGGTATCAACTTAAGCCGGAAAATCCTGGTTAGGTAGAGAATCAGGGACCAGAAGCCAGTGAGGCCCTGATTCCTGACGCCTGACGCCTGAATACTATCCTTGGGAAAACGTCCCGCTTTGAGTTAGTACCCTAGCAATCCTCACTCCATAGCTACATTCTATATTTAGGACAAAAGAAACTCCATAAAGGAGCGGTCAATTATGGCCTTTTATGATTTAGCTTTCTCGAACAGCGACACCAAAGACATTTACATTGGCAATGCGCAGCTGGTCCATGGCTTGGTCCAGGAGATTTTGCTTGAGTTGACCAGGACGGGCAACGATCAACATGCCATCTACTTGTTCTGCAATTAAATAAGCATCTGACTGGCCAAGCAGTGATGGGGCATCAAACACAACTAGGTCAAATCTAGGCTTAAGCTGTTGAATGAGCCGCTGCACGCGCTTGGTTGTTAGGATATGACCGGCATCGTGTCCTTTTGTTCCTGCACAGAGAACTTTAAGTCCATCTATCGGCTCATGGAGAAATGTATTTTTGGCAACAGACTTGATATCGGTCAATGCCAAGTCTGTCAATCCTGCCTCATTGGATAACTTGAGATAGCTATGGATCTTGGGATCCCGCAGATTTGTATCCACTAGTAAGACTCGCTGCCCCAGCAGTGCTGCTGCTTCGGCCAAGTGAATAGCAGCTACTGATTTTCCCTCATTACCCATCACCGAGCTAATCACTACTGATTTAAGTGGTTGGTCTGAACTACTCAGTCTTAGATTGGTATAGAGTGATCGAAACGCTTCCATAAACGGATCTTCGATAATGGCTCCATTGCCATTGGGTGAGCCATGGCCCCTAGCGACATTTTCCACGCTCCCCTTGTCTAGCTGTAATGCTCTGGCAGGTTCCAGTACCTTAGGAATAATCTTCCGAGGAGTTGGAATTTTACCCAAGATCGGCAGTTGCATAGCCCGTTGAATCTCTTTTTCTGAATAGAGTACGCCCGTTGACTTATCCAGTAACAAGGCTAGCACCGACCCTGCCAATAGTCCTAACACTCCACCCACGATCAAATTTTGGATTAAATTAATGGGTTGGGAACGGGATGGCGTGGTCGGAGTCACAATTTCCCATGGAATTTCTCGCTGGGCTGCATCAATTTCTAGGGCCGCTTGCTTGGCTAAAAACTGATTTAAATTTTCGGTGGCAATCCCTAGCTCTCTTTGGATGTCAACATATTCCCTGGAGATGCCGGAGAGTTCATCCACATCGGAGCTTAATCCCTGAAGCGTTTGGTTTAAAGAACGTTCCTGGGCTTCTAGTTCCTGCATTTGACTGACTAAGTCTCGCTGGGATTGCTCACCCTGCTGATCTAGCAGCACCAACAAATTCTGCCGCTGTTCTTTGAGCACTTGCATATCGGGACTGCTATCTAGATAGAGCGTCGATGCTTCGGCAATTTGGGCATCTAGCTCTAACAGAGAATTGAGCAGTGTTTGATAGCGCGGATTTTGGGCTAATGCTGAGGAGGACGCTTGCTCTTGGGGACCCCCGAGCTGGGCACGTAGGTTTTCATAATTAGCTCGATTTTGATCCAGAGCTATTTGTAAATCTAGCTGTTGTTTAGAGAATGTACCGACTTGTCCCGATAATTGGGCACCACGGGAGTCGGGATCAATGATGTTGTAATTTAATCGGAGTGACTGAAGCTGGTTTTGCAGCGTATCCACCTTATCCGTCAAATCAGGGAGTTTTTGCTCAACAAACTCGATGGCACGACGGATATCAGCTTGTTTGGATTCTAGGCTGTAGGCGAGGTAAGCATCGGACACCAAGCCCAAAATTTCCTGCACTGTTTGCGGCTCAGGGTCCTGTAATGTCACTCGAATGATATCTGAGTTTTTACCCACGGGAGTTACCTTTAGACTCTGGGATAAAATCTGATAACAGGGATCATAGTTAATATTTGGCTTAATATTTGGCTGATCTGCCTCAGGCGCTGGCAAATTAGCCCCAGACAAGGTTGGGGGACAGTAATTAGGGTAGCGTTCCTTAACTCCTTCAACCACTGGCTGTAAGACGTTTGGACTGGTTAATATTTTGAGTAAATCTCCGTCCACGAGGGTCGATTGAAATTGTTCTGAATCTTGACTGGTGATGGTTTCTGGAATATTGGAGATCACCTCAGTTTCAGTACTTTGAGCCTGTACTAAGATTTCAAAGCTGCCGTTATAAATAGGTTTCTCAGTGAGGACCTTAGCGGCAGCCAACCCCATGGTAACAACTGTTACACCCGTGATTACCCACCATTTGCGCTGTAGGGTTTTAACTAGGGAACCAATGTTCAGTCCACCTTCGTCTTCGGTGGTGGATCGGTCGGGCGCTATCCAGTTTGGGGGGGATGAGGGAAGGGTGTCAGCTCTCATGGATTAGGAGATAAATAATAGAAGGTTAGTAGGGATTAGATGTTAAAAGTCTTCGTTCTAGATAGGGCATCAACTCAAAGCGGGACGTTTCCTAAAGGGTAAAAGTCAGAATACTGAAGTCAGAATATATCGCTGTACTGACTGCTGACTTCTCCCCCGTTCGGCTGAACTCATATCGAGGCATGACTTCCCACCTAGCAAGATTTTTCGGCTTGAGTCAATATTCCTGGATCGTTAAATTAGTCAAGGATATTAAGGAACCTGAGGGGCGAGATAACGTTGTCAATCACTTGTCCAACAGGGCCTAGGACTGTCCCAATACTGTCACTTAGGCGGGCCAGAGCAGATGGGTTGACGATAATCACATCATTATTTTGCAAGATGGGATTATTTTCATCGCTGATGCCCTGGGCAAAGTCCACCGGCAGGGTGGAGCGAGTTACGGAGCCATCGGGATTGAGGCGGATGAGTTCGGCCTCACCTTTCTTAGCTCGGTTGTTAAACCCGCCAGCAGCCAAAATAGCCTGACTGAGGGCTGTGTCGGGAGGCAACTCACGCAATCCTCCTTCGGTGACTTCCCCCACGACATTGACTCGAATGGAGTTGGGTGAGAGGCTGGACCCCACCACCGTGGGAATTTCTTCTGGGTTTAATGCGGTGGCTAGGGGGACAAAAATAGTGTCGTTGGCCTGCAAGGCAATGTCCTGATAGATATCACCCGTTTCCAACAGTTTCCAAAGGTCGACATCAATCACCTGGGTTCCACCAGCCCGAGTCGGGCGGACAATCTGAACCTGGCGGATGTTGGCTCGGGGTCTAATGCCTCCGGCCAATTGCAAGGCCCGAGTAACCGTTGTGGGGGTACTGGTTCTGGCGGATGAGCCGGTGTCTCCGGCATCTCTGGTGGTGGCCAAACCGCCCTGAAGGGTGTAGGGACCCGGGCGATAAACTTCACCAATTACTGCAATATTAATCGGCTGACTCACGCTGGCGGCAAAGCTGGCATCGGCTAAAAGAGACGCCTCCTGTAGGGATAGGGTACCGGTGGGGATAAAGATGGAATCGCCATCCCGGAGGGAGATATCGTATTGGGAGTTGCCCGTGTCCAGGAGTTGCCACAGATCGACGGTGAATATCTGTGGGTTGCCATCGCGGCCGGGGCGCTGAATCTGGACTTGATGAATGTCAGCTACTTGGGTGACGCCCCCTGCCTTTTCTAGCAGTTGGGTTAACCGAGGGGCCTGGGTGCCGGTTTGGGTGAGAGTGTAGGCACCGGGGGTATTAATTTCACCGGAAATGCCAACCTGCAATGGACGGCGGCTGAGCAGACTGAGGGTGACCAGGGGACGTCTGAGATATTGAGCATACTGGCTTGAAAGCAGTGCTGTGGTTTCATCTATACTTAGTCCGGCCACATTGACTGGGCCCACCAAGGGCAAATTCAGGGTGCCATCCAGGGCAACTTCCCTCTCGCCGCTGTATTGCGGCACCCTAAAGATGTCTACACGGACAACATCGCCAGCACCCAGGGTATAAGCTGTTTCTGCCGGTGGGGCGGAGTAGGCAGGTGGCGGGGTGGTGGACACCGTGCTGCTACTGCCAGGTAGGGGAGGCAGGGATGCGGTGGCGGGGATTGGTGCGACGGTGATGGCCGCTAGGGCAACACAGAAGAATGTTAGTTGTGAGGGGGGCAAGGTACGGGGCAACATGGGCAGATTGCTTATGTTGTAGGACGGTTCGTTGGCACAAGGGGCAGACTAGCCAATTGCCAGCCTTGGAGCCTACATTTTCATCACTACCCTAGGGAAATCCGTTTAGTTTTGGGTCAGTAATTGGATTGATCGACCAACTAACTTTGCTCTTTTTTCAGGGGCTGTTTAAAGATTTTAAATATAGTCGGATTCTGTTCATATGTTAAGAACTATTTATTTGGCCGCAGTTATTCAACTTATTTGGGAAATACTGACTTCATATGAAAGCTGAAAATGCACTCTATATAAGCCTTGGCAGGATTTTAGCGAATGTTCCCGGTTCTGTAGTGACAAATCAAAAATATTCGCCTATGCTGTGTAATATGAAGGGTGAGTGTTGAATAATCGAAAAAGTTGATTTTTACTTCCTGATTGATTAGGTATTTCCCGTATTGTTCATTACATTAAAAAAATTGAGCAATGTTTGGTCTATACCTATAAACAGTTTGTAAGTACAAACCACTGAGTTTCCTATGTACCTCTGCATCTATCTGAAGTAGGAAATTTCTCAACACACCTCAGGGCTTTTTAAAAATGATGTTGCTACTCTTTGGAATGATTTAACCTGAAAAGTCTGGTATTGTTCCCTTTGCCCAGATTGGCTTATCCTCTTGATTAGCAACGGCCAAAGTTTGAATTATTTAGGCTCATTTCCCAGATAAGTATGCTTGGGTTCTAGAAATTAGCTATGGGTGAAATCCTTTACAGGCAGCTAGAGTCTTGTATTGTGAACAGATCTCATTCCCTAGGCCGTTTGTACTCATTTAGTTAAGTACATTGATGCCAACCCGTACCGTCCTATTCTTGATCCTGTCATGCTTATTTTAGGCAAAATTTTCTGAGTCTGATCCCCATTTGCAACAAAAATAAAAAAGATAGTTATACGCATGTGCTTAGTAGAGTTTAAATCTTTTCCTTGGTGAGTTCGCCGTTAGACGGTCAGTGAAATTAAGGTCACGTAGTCCGTTGAAATTAGTTGCGTGACGTTTGGCTTGCCATGGATTAATGGGATTGACTGCTCGCCGTATACAGTGGCATCTCATACCAAAGTCTTTTCGTTAACCGACCTCAAAGTATTCGAGAGTAATTATGCTGTATTCAACTAAGTCTAGACTGAACAGTCTTTGGAAGAAGAGTACCAAGAAGCTGGAAACTCAAAGTGTAATAGGGTTTCCGGTTACTGCAGAACCATTTGATGTGCAAATTGATACTATGTTGAGCTGGGCTCATCAGCGGCTGAGTAAAGTTGTCTGTGTAGCTAATGTACACATGCTGATTGAGGCAAAATGTAGCCAAGGTTTTGCACGAGTCTTACATCAGGCCGATATGCTCACTCCCGATGGTATGCCTCTAGTGTGGGTTACAAGTCGTTTGAGAAAGCGGAAGCAAGATCGGGTGGCAGGTATGGACATTCTGCTGAGCCTGTGTAAGAAAGCGGCTAAGGAAAATACTGGTGTGTTTTTCTTGGGATCAACCCCTGACGTGTTGTGGAACATGAAACAACGTTTAAAGAAGGAGTATCCGGATTTGAAGGTTGTTGGGATGGAGTCACCTCCATTTCGTCCACTAACGGCAGAGGAAGATGAAGCCCTAGTGCAACGCTTGAATGAAAGTGGTGCTGGCTTTGTACTAGTGTCATTGGGTTGTCCCAAGCAAGAATGGTGGATGTCCGACCATAAAGGCCGGGTAAAGGCGGTGATGGTTGGTCTGGGTGGGGCGTTCCCCATTTTCGCTGGCGAGAAGAGATGGGCTCCTGTTTGGGTTCAGGAAAACGGTCTTGAGTGGCTATATCGCTTGGTTCAAGAGCCGAGAAGACTCTGGAAACGCTACGCGAAGACGGTTCCCCTCTTTATGTTGTTGGCTTTTAAGCAATTAGTCAAAGTCAAGCTGGGAATAGAACCTCGATTTGGTGCTCCCCGTTCTGAAATATTACTGGGACATAACAGACAATGAAACCTAATCGGGGCTAGATAAATCTTATCTCGGTCTCGTGGGTAACTAAATTAACAAGCCTGTTGCGTGCATTGACTGGAGCGATGTACACAACAGGCTGCAGACTAATGACTTGAATCCTGTGAACTTCTCAAAGCCTTTGGTACTGATGCTTTGAGAGGCGTAGGGAATATAAATTTCTTGGGTTTTGAGGCATTTTGACTCATTTTCAGAGGCTGAAATCCTTATTCCTTTCTTGGCTGGCTAGCATATTCCAAGTTCACACGTGCCTATAATCGATGATAAGTAAGGATTTCAGCAAAACACAAAATTCAAGTAGTGACTTGATTTAGCTGCCTAAAAAGTCGCTAAATAGCTTGATCATCAATGCAATTGGACACAGGAATACCTTGAAATCACAAGGTACTAAAATATTTGGTGAATAGAATAGCGAGCTGTAAAATATGCATAGTTGGCTATACATATTTGGTTATACCTATTTGGCAACAGGCTTTAGCTAATGGCATTCCTCACCAACGATCAACAGCTGAAAGTATACTGTAATCCATCACAGAACATAATAATTTGATGCAGTGAAGAATCACTATCAAATTATATAACTGTTATGAGGTATCGATTCTGGTTTGGCCTCCCTTAGCTCTCCCGAAAGCCTCCCTATGATAGGAATATTATAGTGTCATGAGTTGGGCTTAGACTAATAACGTTTGTGGGTTGTGAACTAATTGTCAAGTGATCTATATCTTTAGCATATGAAAATGAAGTTGCCTGGAGCCCTCCGTACACTAGTTAAAACAACCCAATTTTGGAAAGATAACCACCTAATTCTTAGGGAGTTCAGATATTTCCCGAGAATCGTCTTTCTAGCTATACTTTTTGCTCTAGTTGCAGCTGCCTTCGAAGGGATAACCGTTGGACTTATTGCCTCTTTTTTACAAGGATTGACTAACCCAAATGAGCCCCCAATCCAGACAGGTATAGCATGGTTTGATACTATATTCTTGGGAACTCAAGCCTCTGCCACACAAAGGATATATAGACTTTCGGGTCTTTTGTTAGTTGGAGTATGGTTCCGGTCAGGTTTTGAATACATTGGCGAAATTTATTCTAAAAGGGCTTCTCTTAAATTAGTTGATCGATTACGTGGTCGTATTTTTGACCAGTTAGAAAGCTTTAGACTCAGCTACTATACTACCGTTAGCCCTGGGGCTTTAATGAGCACCGTCCGAGGGGAAGTCAACCAGGTACAACAAGCATTTAATACTCTTGCCATATCTATCGTTCATGGCTCTAAGGTATTGGCGTACCTCGTAGCAATGCTGGTACTATCCTGGCAATTGTTTGCGATCTCCATCTTAGTCTTTGGCTTAATGTCTGTTGGACTGACATCCTTAACTGCCAAGGTACGAGAAGCCAGTTTTGAAGTGCCAACAGCCAACAAAGCATTTACCAGCCGGGCACTATCCTTTGTTAACGGGATTCGGACTGTCCATGCCTCGGGCACCCATGAATTTGAACGTAAGCATTATTATGCCGCTGCCAAAAAAATTCACGACTCTCAACTTGCAGTCATCAAGCTATCCGCTTTGGTGAGACCTTTAATCGAGGGGTTAGGCGTTACACTTTTGGTAGGTATGGTTGTTGTATCCTACGGTCTACTAATCTCCACCGGTAGACTGAAGGCAGCAGAACTACTGACATTCTTATTTGTGCTTATTCGAACAACACCATTAGTCTCATCCTTAAATGGTACTAGAGTGGGCTTTATCTCATCCCAAGGTGCATTGCATGCCGTAACTGAGCTACTCAGACAGGATGACAAACCCTATTTTCAGGATGGGCACAAGATATTTCAGGGGTTACAGCGTTCAATTGATTTTGTCTCAGTTGACTTTTCCTATAATCCTGGCGAACCCATACTCAATGACATTACGCTTTCGATTAAGCGTGGAGAAACCACTGCTCTCGTGGGAGCCTCTGGAGCGGGTAAAACTACCCTAGCAGATTTAATTCCTCGCTTTTATGACCCCACGCAAGGGAAAATTCTAATTGATGGTGTAGATCTAAATGAATTTAAAATTAGTTCATTCCGACAGCGCATGGCAGTTGTTAGTCAAGATACCTTCATCTTTCAAACAACCGTAGCTAAGAACCTGGTATATGGTGTCGAAAATGCCAGCGATACTGATATTATCGAAGCCGCTCGAGCAGCCAATGCCTTAGAGTTTATCCAAGAGTTACCACAAGGGTTTGAAACCCAGTTGGGCGATCGTGGCGTGCGATTATCGGGAGGACAGCGACAGCGGATTGCCATTGCCCGCGCCCTACTCCGTAATCCTGATCTCCTGATTCTAGATGAGGCGACCAGTGCTCTGGACTCAGTAACCGAAAAGCTAATTCAGGAATCGCTTGAGAAACTCTCTAAAGGACGAACAGTTGTCGCTATTGCTCACAGACTCTCTACCATTGCTAATGCAGACAAGGTAGTCGTAATGGAAAAAGGACGGATTGTAGAACAAGGAAGATACCAAGATTTACTTAAAAAAGAAGGTAAGCTTTGGAAATACCACCAAATGCAATTTGAAATGGGTGGTGCTCACTAAAGTTCTACAATTCTCAAACCAATTTATCTAAAGTGTTGTTGTGTTCGAGATTAATCATGATGCAAACTCCTTCATTAGAGTTCAAGGTCAGTGTTGTTATTGTTTCAGACTACGAAGCAAGTACTATCAAGTCATGGAAGGTTGAGGAGCGCATGCTCAAAGCGTTTGCTGCTCAGACTTTTGATGAATCTTTTGAAGTCCTACTCGTTGACAATGAACAATACCAAGCAAATGTACCTGACCACTTGTATGGTATTGTCCCAAATTTGAGAATAGTGTTCTCAAGTGAGATACAATCTGCCCGACTAAAGGATTATGGTGTAGAACTTGCCTCGGGGGAACTTGTTGCAGTACTTGAAGCAGATGCACCGCCTTGTCAGAACTGGCTACAAACATTAGTCGAGATACTGCGTCTCAATCCTGATGTAGCAGTGGCCACCGGGAGAACTTCTTACGGAACTGAAAATACGTACAAGCGTGTTCTCAATTTATTGGATCGGAGCTTTGATGACTTGGGCAAACCTGGCACAACTCCTAATATTTCCAATAACGGAGCAGTTTATAGACGCAGTGTATTAAAGGAGTTTCCGTATCCTGATGCAGCAACGCCTTTCTTGTCTTCAAGACTACGAAATAAGCTGATCAGAGAAGCGGGACACAAGTTTTATTTTCATCCAGATGCTGTCACATTTCATGAAATTGGAGGATGGGGTTTTATTGTAGATGTGCGGAGAAATATGGGGTACTCGGACATGAATACCTTTTCTAACAAAATCGGTTATTCTGCAATTCCTGGTTTAATGAAACGACGCCTTAAAAAAGAACTGTCCTATTGTAAACGGTTGGGCAAACAGTATCTACGCTGGTGGGATTGGCCTCTGTTTGTGACCCTAGCTCCAATTATCCCTTTTTTAGAAGTACCTGGCATGTTAGATGCAGTCCAGAAGAAAGAGGAGATCCCCAGAACCGCATATCGTTAAACAGCATGTGTATTAGGCTAAATTGCTTACACTCTTAGTTTCAAACTAAAGCATTTCATGTAAGAAAAAGCAGCGTTGCTGAATCCGGCCGTGAAAGGATTTCTGAGAGCCTTGAGACTCTATCCAAAACCCGGCGAAATCATAGCGCCATTCAACAACGCCGAAAAAGCCATTACGCCATCCAACGAATTGAATAATTTTGAACTGCTTATATGCGGTGAAAAATTGATTAGTAGTATTAACGAGCAACGAAATAATTAGCGATGAATACAATCAAAGCATTGGTTAATGAGACTAAGTTTATAGCTCTTCGACTACAGAAAAAAACCATCAGAAAAAGAATCCCAAATTCAGCGTTCATACTACCTCCAGCCTCACCAGGCAGCCTAGGTGATGAAGCTTTAGTTGTAGGAGCTATAGAATATTTAGCACAATCTGGAATCACCACAATCGGCATTATGTCCCATGATCCGAAGCGACAGTGGAAAATTGATAAACCAATTGAATCAACTGATATTAAACACCACTATTTATATGGATCTTTATCATCAGAAAAGTCCCCATACAATTTTTTGAAGGCTGTTAGTGACTATGAGAAGTTTTACTGCATCGGTGCGGATGTAATGGATGGTTATTATTCTGAACGGGACACAGTGCAAAGGCTGAAGTTCACCTCGATAGCCCATAGTATAGGAATTGAGTCTTCAATAGTCAGTTTCAGTTTTAATCAGCAGCCTCCTGTTGGATGTGTTGAGGCATTCCAAAGATTATCTCCCAATATAAGACTTTGTGTTAGAGATCCAATTTCTTTAAAGAGACTGGAAAAAATCACAAACAACCCAATTAACCAAGTTGCTGACTTAGCCTTTCTCTTAACGCCTAAGAATAATACTAAGGTCTCGGAAATGGTTGACAAGTGGGTTTTTGAGCAACATACTAAGAACAATATTGTCCTCGGAGTGAATGCAAACTATAAACTTATTGAGAACCTCGAAAATCAATCACTACAGACTCTTTCGAATATATATATAGATACCTTGATAAGACTTTATGATGACAATAATGCCCTTAGTTTTGTATTAATTCCCCACGACTTTCGAAATATCGGTGGAACGAACAGCGATGTTGCACTTGCTGAAGCAATTTATCAAGGGTTACCCACTACTCTGCAATCACAATGCTTTAACGTTCCTGCTCCCTTCAGTGCAGGGGAAGTCAAAGGAATTGTAGGTAAGTTAGATTTTGTACTCAGTGGAAGAATGCATCTTGCCATTGCTTGTCTAGGCCAAGGAACACCTGCAGCTTGCATTACCTATCAAGGAAAATTTGAGGGTCTGTTTAGACACTTTGACATAAAGGGTATGGAAATCGAGCCTAAGGAAGCATTAGAACCACAGCAGTTAGTAAGTTTCTTAAGCCCTCTAATTGAGAAGCGTAATGAGATTAGTCAACATATTAGGCAAAAGCTACCTCAAGTAAAAGAAAAATCTACAAGAAATTTTTCATCATAGGAGTTGAAAGAAATCAGGTAGAAACTTTCAACTAACTTTTTTACTCATTTCTTCAACGCTAAGAATAGTTTTATGAGTTAAAAATCTAATTTTATCTGGAAGATCACAACGAATCATTGAAATAGTATTCATTAGACCCTCATATTGTATCAATGCTTAAATCTCTAGGCAAAAAAATCAGCTCTCCTATACTGAATAAGTTGAGTCCTGGCAGTATTGCAATGTTTCATATTGGCCGTAGTGGCAGTACAGTACTAGGAAATTTGCTGAACCAAAATCCAAATGTTTTTTGGGATGGAGAGGTGTATCACACCTATGTTGACTGGGGTGGCCAGAAAGCACTGAAAAAAGGTCAAAATCCTTCAATTGACCCTGTAAAACTCCTGCAAGTTCAAAAAATAAAAGCACGCAGAAGGTACTATGGTTTCGAAGTTAAATTTTACCACCTGGATCGGACAAACATTAGTCTTCCAGACTATGTTCAACAAATTTCCGAGCAAGGTATTAGCCACTTCATTATCCTTAAACGAAAAAACTATTTACGAAAAATTGTTTCTAGCTATGTATCTTTTGATAAGAAAAAAAGCCGTTTGAGAACTATTTATGAGTCAGATCATCATCCAGCAGATACAAAAGCTAAGCTACATCAGATTAATCTAAACGTTAATAGTTTCACAATTGATGGCTCAAGAAAATCTTTGCTAGATCATCTTGAATATTATCAACAAAGCTTTCAAAAGCTAGATACTGAACTTGTTAACAAAAAGGTCTTACGACTAACTTATGAAGAACACATCGCCCAGGGACCCATCAATGGATATCACCAAGCCTGTGATTTCCTCGGTATTAGTCGCCATCCAGTCACAGTCCAATATGGCAAAACTAACCCATTCAAACTATCTGAAATAGTAGAAAATTTTAGTGAGGTAGAAAAAACACTCAACAACACTGAATTTGAATGGATGCTTTATGAGTAGACTCAACCCCTTATAGGGGGTCTATGACTCAGAGTTGTCTTATTGTTTAGATATTCGACTAATATCCAACAACTTCCTACCCCATGGCTACCGATATTACTTAACGACTTTACAAGTATGAGAGTTCTATTCGTTTCTAATAACTTCCCCACTGATCTTCGCGTCAAAATCCATGGCGTTTACAAACGAATGGCTCTTTTTATCGATGCTATTAAGGGCTTAGCATCCATTGATTTCCTCTACTACGTTTCTCCAAATTTTGATACATCTTCCGCTAACATTTTCAAATTAGAAAAAGAATTTTCAGAGCATTGGCAAGTTGATGTCACCCTAACCCTATGTAATCGTTCAACACTGCAACATCAGCTTTTACGACAGCCCAACTACCTACCCGGTGCCCTAAACTTTTTTGAACAAAAACCTTACGTTAGCGTTAGCGGAAAACAGCAAATAGCAGCATTGGAAACCTGCTTAGAACGTAAACCAGATGCCATTTTTGCCCATCGGTTACAGGCCATGTGTCCGCTAATGTTGACTAACGCTAAACTGCCCCCCATTTTTTTTGATCTAGATGATATCGAACATATCTCCCTAGCTCGTCAGCTAAAACAACCCGCCCCTTATCGTAAAAAAGGCCGTGGTTACGCTTTATACTTACCTAGTCTCAAACGCGCAGAACTCAGGGCTATTCGTAAAGCCAAGAAAACATTTATTTGTTCTGAGCAAGACCGTACCTACTTAGCTGATCAGCTAAATCTCCCCGGCATCGTCACCATTCCCAATGCCATCACCCTCCCATCGACTTATCCCCTCACCACTGAGCCGACACTGTTGTTTATTGGTTCGTACACCTATCAGCCCAACGTCACCGCAGCAGAGTTCCTAATCGAGCAGACATGGCCTTATATTCATAAAGCTATGCCAAAGGCTAAATTACTGATTGCTGGAGCCAATCCAGAACATATTCGGAACCATCAGAAACCACCTCCAGGGGTAGAATTTACCGGATTTGTTGAAAATCTTGATGAACTATATCAAAAGGTTAGGGTTGTCTGTTGCCCAATTTTGTCGGGTAGCGGCACCCGCGTCAAACTGATTGAAGCAGCCGCCTACCGTAGACCCATTGTGTCCACTCGTATTGGAGCAGAAGGGCTGGATCTTGTCGATGGAGAAGCTATCTTTTTACGGGACCATGCCCAAACCTTTGCAGATGCCTGCATCGAACTACTTCAAAACGACCAACTGTGCCACTGTCTTGGCAACAACGCTTATACTGTAGCCTCAAAACGATACAACAGAACTCAGATTTTGCAGCAGATTCAACATCATCTCTAGTTATGAACATAGTGACGACGTCGATTACTAGCACCCTGGTCCCTGATGTATCAGTGATCATTCCTACCTATAATCGCATCGCGATGTTGGAGGAAGCTCTGGCCAGTTTGTACTCTCAAGAGTATGACGGCACAGTGGAAATTATCGTCATAGACGATTACTCCCAAGATGGCACCACCCAGGTTATTCAGGAGAAATATCCAGATATTCACCTGATTACGTGTTTTGAAAATAGCGGAGTTTCTGCTGCACGTAATCAGGGAATTGCTGCGTCTAAGGGTAAATTTATTGCGTTTTTGGACTCGGATGACCTTTGGGAGAAAGAGCACTTGCGATCGCAAATGACCCTCTTAAACAGTAAGACCATCACTGACACTCAAACACACTTTGGGGTCAGTGATATTTTTATCTGGGAAACCATCAAAAATATTAGATACAAAAAGTCCCAAAAACCCAAACCTCAATATTCATCAACATTACATCACCTATTATCGGGAGGCAGTTTTGTATCCACACCATCAGCTGTCATTTTCCCAAAACACATCCTTAATGAAATTGGTGTTTTTGACACCAATCTAAGGCTGGCGGAAGATACCGATCTGTACACTCGCGCCATTCTCAAAGGCTTTCAACCAGCCTTTACAGAGCAAGCATCGGTTATCAGACGTAAACATGATAGTGGTCAAGCCATAACCATCAAGAATATCGAACCTAGGATCAAAAATCGTCTCGATGCATTGCAAAAATACTACCCCCTAGCCAAACAAAAGCTAGGTAATATCAAACAACGTCAAATTTATTCCGAAATTTATTCAGACTTTGCCAAGTATTACTACGAAGATAAATCTTACGGTGATTGGCTAAAGTTTCTCCTTACTTCTGCTCGCTATAGTTCTCCACTATTTGTACTCCGTACTAACTGGCGTTATATCAACGATTTCTTCGGCAGAATCATCAGTAAATTAAGGTTTGCAAGCTGATACTAAACAACCCTTTCAGCTCTTCTTAGCCACCTAAATTCCGGCGATTGCATTGATAAATAACACTACGCACCCCCTTCGTGACAAGCCAACCATGAAAAAGATAAATCTACTAAAATTCAAACCTGCCAAGCCCTCTATATTCTTCATGCATCTTCCTAAAACAGGAGGAACATCCGTTGATTCAGCCTTTCAGGAATATTACGGCAGAGAACACGTAAAAATTGAAGCATCTGAATCCTATGAAGCCTCAAAAGTTCTCTACGATAACCCTCACAAAGAGTTTAGCTATGACGACTGCTTTCGCTATCGTGAAAGCCTGCTCTTATACCATATGCAATTAGGGTCACAATACATCAGTGGCCACATCCCATTTAATCAAAAAATCTGGGAAAACACTAAAGACAAGTACGCATACGTTACTGTCCTCAGACATCCCGTTAAACGCTATATTTCCAACTACTTCTTTAACAAATATAAGACAACCGAACACTGCAGAATCAATGATGGCTTGTCAGAGTTTCTCGACTCTGACCGTGGCAAATCTTGGGGATACATGTATACCAACTACTTCTCTGGTAATCCCAACTCAGCTGTAGAACCCACTGAAGAACTATTAGAAATTGCAAAGGAAAACGCATTGAAGTTTAACACTGTTGGGTTCCTAGAGAAGCTAGATGATTTTGTCGCTGAATGTAAGGCCAAATATAATCTAAGGCTCAGAATTCCCCATAAAAGAAAAAACCCCAAGTCTAATCGCGAAATATCTCAGACTGACCTAGAGAAAATAAACCACATTACTCGTTTTGATTTAGAGCTCTATAACTTCATCAGTCAAAACTCCTAACCTCTATAAGTTGAATCTGCTAACGAAGGATATAGAAAACTATAGGGCACCCTAATTAATTCAGTTTTGTTAAAAGAAAACTCATTCTATTGAGAATAGCAAACGAAGTTCCAATGGGTTCAGACATTGTTTTTGAGATCAAGGCAATTAATAGAGGTGCCCTATAGATATTCAATAGCCAAATCATCGAGATAGAAGACAATTAGCTTTGAAATATGAATTATAGGCTTAAAGCTATCGGAGACCAGATAAGACAAATAAAAAACTGGATTAGGGGCATGGCTATCTCATGCATATAAAGTTACACTAAATTTTAGTCGCTTATCTTGCAGATTTCGTTACATAAAAGACTATAGTCACCAAGATTTTATGACTACTCCATTTGTATCCGTTATTATCCCGGTATATAACGACTCTGAACGCCTACACAAATGTTTGGAATCGTTGGAACATCAGACATATCCTCAAGCATACTACGAAGTAATTGTCGTAGACAATAACTCCACTGAAGACCTTAAATCCATCGTCTCTCAGTTTAAGCAGGCCCAGTATGAGTTTGAGTCAGCTCCAGGCTCCTATGCCGCACGCAACAAAGGGATTAACCATGCAAAGGGAGAAATTTTTGCCTTCATCGACTCTGATTGTCTACCACAAGACTATTGGATTGCAGAAGGGGTCAATAGCCTAAAGACTAATTCCGCCGATTTGGTAGGGGGACAGGTCACCTTCACGTTTTCCCCGGCTAAAGGGCCAGCAGAGCTATATGACTCTGTAACCAATATGCAAATCAAAGAGAATATTGAAACCCGTAAGATTAGCAAGACGGCTAATCTTTTCACGTATAAATACGTGTTCGATAAGATTGGGCTTTTCCCTGCTCATCTAAAATCTGGCGGTGATGTTTTGTGGACCAAGAAAGCCACCGACGCAAACTTTCAGCTTGTCTATGCACCAGCAGCAGAAGTCTTCCATCCAGCACGTAATTTCTGGGAACTGATGCAGAAGCAATACCGTGTTGGCAAAGGACAGCTCAAAATATTACAGGCCGAAGGGCAATCTACTCCTGCTGTGGTAACAGGGGCCTTAAAGGGGCTTTTGAAACCCCCTTCTATGAAAAAAATACAAGAGCTGACTGAGCGAAAAGGTTTAGGACTAGAAACCACCAACTTGTTCTCTATTTGGCTAGTTAGCTGGATGTGTCAAGCATCCAAAGGGCTCGGGCGTCTAAGTAAACTTGCTGCAGAAAGTTCTTTACTAAACCGATGAATTTATACGACATTCTCATTCAAAGTGCCACTGTGGCCCTATCACTTCAAGACTCTGAACAAGGCTTTATGCCCCCCGGGCATAACGGTGCGTACCATGACCCGGAAACACCTGTTCGGAATACGGCCCATTGGCTAATTACATTTTTAAAAGCCTACGAAATATCAGGGAAACAGAAGTTTCTAGATGGCGCTAAGTCAGCAGTTAAGTATCTCTGTAGCCCAGAAATTCGTCCTATGGGTGCCACATTCTGGCACCGCAAGAACCCGCGCAAAGATTTTTGCAATGGCCTAATGGGCCAAGCCTGGACAATCGAAGCATTAGCCGTTGCTGCTGAAAAATTGGAAATGCCAGAACTGCTAACCATTGCAGAGCAAGTATTTTTAATACACCCCATCGACCAAGTTAGTGGCGGCTGGCAGCGAGTTGGCGTTGATGGCTCGTATTTAGACGTTGACTATACCTTTAACCATCAGCTATGGTTTGCCGCTAGCGGTGGCCTACTGGCCAAGACAAGTCAGTCTAAAGAAGTAGAACAACAAGTTCAGAAATTTCTTGATGGTTTACCCTCAATGTTTGAGGTTTATGCCTCTGGGCTAATCAGACATATGATGCCCTTCAAGTTATTTTCCATCGAAAAACAGGCACAGGTTTTCCGTAAACAATTTCGACAGATTAGAAAGCCCCACATTTTTCTGAAGGAAAAGGAGTACCTGCGCAAAAAAGAAGTAGGCTACCACGGATTTAATATGTATGCCTTTGCTTTGTTAAAGCAGACATATCCCGAGCATGCTTTCTGGAAAAGTAGCAAGTTTTTAGGCACACTGAAATTTATCCGCTCTGATTATTATGCTAAAGAAATTCAAACCAGTAAGTACGGTTTTCCTTATAATCCCCCTGGATTTGAGATACCGTTTGCCCTAAAAACATTTTATCCAGACTCAAAATCCCAGGCTGAGCAAAGCCGTTGGATCTCTCAACAGTTAAACGCTTCCTATAACTTCGAGACAGATCTAATGAATAAAAATACAGATGATTTGATGACCCATGCTGCTCGCATTTACGAAGCAACCCGATTGGATAACTTGCCTCTAGATATCACCATTCTCCAAAAGGAGCTGACTTAAAACCATGAGCAGTCCTCCCCCTTTTGTTTCAGTTATCATCCCGGTCTATAACGATTACGATCGGTTAAAAAAGTGCCTAGAAATTCTAGACAATCAGACTTATCCTAAACAGTCTTATGAGATCATCGTTGTAGACAATAATTCAACCGATGATATTAAGTCTTTAATCGAGAAGTTTGAGCAGACTAAGTATGAGTTTGAATCTGTTCCAGGCTCATACAGTGCTCGCAACAAAGGACTCTCTATCGCTCAAGGTGAAATCCTTGGCTTTACTGATTCTGACTGCACACCTGCCACAAACTGGATCGAGAAAGGCGTAGTCAATATCCTGAAAAATCCTGGTTGTGGACTTGTTGCCGGGTGCATTAACTTTGCCTTTCAGGATCCAGAAAATCCCCACCCGGCTGAACTATACGATAGTCTGTATTTTCTCCAGCAGGAAAAGTATATTGAGGAAGACCATTTTGGTGCTACGGCCAATGTATTTACCACCCGAAAGATATTCGACGTCGTAGGACTATTTAATGCCACCCTCAAATCCGGCGGCGATCGGGAATGGGGGGAACGAGTTTACGCCGCAGGTTATGAGTTGATTTATGCCGCCGATGTAGAAATTTCTCACCCCGCTCGGGCCAGCTTCCAGGAACTCAACAAAAAGCTGCACCGCGTATTTAAAGGCAGTTTTTATATCAATAAAAAGGCAGAAATACCAATCTT
This sequence comes from Leptothoe sp. PORK10 BA2, assembly GCF_034932105.1. Taxonomy (NCBI): domain Bacteria; kingdom Bacillati; phylum Cyanobacteriota; class Cyanophyceae; order Nodosilineales; family Cymatolegaceae; genus Leptothoe; species Leptothoe sp. PORK10 BA2. The sequence continues at coordinate 18,688 of NZ_JAYGIG010000128.1, forward strand.
CGACTTATTGCAAGAGCTTACCTTTGATATCAAGCCACCAGCAAGATTTCTATTTCGAGCACTGAAAGAACGTGGTATTAATAATCGGAAAAAGTGTATGTCCGTTGTAATTCTCTATATGTTACTTAAAGTATCCAAAGCTATTACAGAGCTACAGCTCTACTGGCAGGAAAACTGGAAGCTACAGTCAACTGGTTAACTGTATTTTTAATCAAACAGCAATAGGGAAACCCGTATTTCACCCTTTATCACCATGTCTCTTGAACCTAACCAAATTCCATTTGTCTCTATTATCATTCCTGTCTACAACGATAATGACTTTTTGAAAGTTTGTCTGGCAGCACTGACTAAGCAAACCTATGGCAAAGATCATTTTGAGATTATTGTCGTGGACAATAATTCGGAAGAAGACGTCAGCCAAATCACCAACCAGTTTGAGCCAGTAACCTTAACCCATGAAGCCACCGCAGGTTCCTACATTGCCCGCAACAAAGGGCTAAGCGTAGCCAAAGGAGACATTATTGCCTTTACAGATGCTGACTGTATCCCTCAATCCGACTGGCTAGAAAAAGGCGTCGCCGCCCTAACCCAACGCCCTAATATTGGCCTAGTTGCTGGTCGCATCGAACTATTTTATAAAAACCCTCAAAAACCCAGATCATTTGAGCTATACGATAGTTTAACTATGGGCTTTCCCCAAGAAGACTTTGTCAAAGACAGTCATTTTGGAGCAACAGCTAATCTGTTCACATTTCGCTCTGTTCTAGATAAGGTTGGCGGCTTTGATGAAAATCTTAGATCTGCTGGAGATCGGCAGTGGGGCAAACGCGTTTACGACAGTGGGTACGAACAAGTTTATGACAATAATGTTTGCATTCATCATCCAGCAAGATATTCATGGACTGATGTCAAAAAGCGCGCCATCAGAATCACGGGTGGTCGATATGATTTAGCCAAACGAAGTTGGAACTCTCAGTGGGATGCCATTAAGGACTTAGTTGATTATCTAAAGCCACCCTTTAGGAGCTTCTTTAGGATTTGGGCTGACGACAGACTCAAGGGACCTCAACAAAAATTGCAGTTTACAATCGTAATGCTGCGCATTCGCGATGTAGTCATCAAAGAACGCCTAAGACTCCAGATTTGGGGCGGCACGCCCGAACGCAGCTAGTAGAAAACCCTTTTTAGTATTTACGTCTAAACTCGCAATATTACCAATTTTGAAATATGGCTGTGGGAAATACTTCTCCATTAGTTAGTATTATAATTAACAATTATAACTACGGCTCTTTTCTTGGACAGGCAATTGATAGCGCCCTCGATCAGAACTACAAAAATGTAGAAGTTATCGTCGTTGATGATGGTTCACAGGATAACTCAAGAAGTATCATCAGTAGCTATGGTAATAGGATTATTCCCGTACTTAAAGAAAATGGTGGCCAAGCATCAGCATTTAACGCTGGCTTCTCCAACAGCAGTGGAGACATTATATGTTTTCTAGATGCAGACGATCTTGTCTTTCAAAATAGAGCTGAGCAAGTAGTTAGACTATTTACAACTTATCCAGAAATCGAATGGTTTTTCCATGAGTCAGCTCCTATCGATTCTGAAAATATAGCCCAAATAACCCTTTCCAATATCCAAGCTAAACACCCTAAAAGTTCTGAAGAAACTCACTTTGAAATAATCGACTTTAGAGATAACTTACGTAATGCTGTATTACCTCATTTTGCACCTTCTACCTCAAATCTTTGCTTCACTAGAACGCTTTTAAATAAGTTTTTTCCCTTGCCAGAAGTTAAAGGCCATTCTGGACTAGCAATCTGTGATGTCTATTTGAGGACGGTGGCCGTGTGGCTAGGCATAGGAATTAAATCTGAAGAATATCTAGGCGTTTTCAGGTTTCATGAAAGCAACCTATATACAACTCAGGGAATTACAAAAAAAAGGAGAACTTACTGTGAAATATTATTATTCACTGCATACTATTTATTATTAAATTATCCGGAACTATCAAGATTAGGCCAGAAGTTATTATCTAAGGGCATCTGTCTGCATTGGAATGTCAGGAATAATAATTTTAATTATGATAATATAATTTCTAAATCTCAGTCAAAAATGTCTTACTTAGTGCGGTCAAGTCTATATATAAGAGCAACCCTATATTCTATGAAACTTAAATTTTCAGATCTAGTCTAAGGCTAGATTACAGAATTAATAAAAATATTAACAGAAGCACTAAAGAAACAAATTTAAATCGGCAAAACCTCTAGTCCACAATATTTAATTATAATACCTCTAAGTAGAGGAGAAAAGATTTTAACGTCGATAAGTTAGCGGTCACACCTGGAATCGTAGAGTACGTGACGAAGCTATAGGGTGAAGGCGTTATCAGTCTGGAAGAACTTTCTGTACAGGTTTGCAGTTTGGGAAAGGCTGATGCTAGTGCCTAGAAATAAGTGTTTTCTGTTAGAAGTTTTTTGATTTTAAGTGTACGCAAGGCCTGTCAGGCATTACAAGTATCTGTATCATGCAGCACCCTCTTTCCGTCAGTATTATCATCAATAACTATAACTATGACCGCTTTTTAGCCAAGGCAATCGACAGTGCCTTGGCACAGACCTATGCCCATGTGGAAGTCATTGTTGTAGACGATGGTTCTACTGATAACTCGCGCAAGATAATTGCCGGCTATTGCGATGCAAGAAGTGCTGACCCGTCGGTTCGCTTTACCTCAATTCTGCAAGCCAATGGCAAACAAGGTGCCGCCTTTAACAATGGCTTTAAACATTCCCAAGGAGACATCATCATCTTTCTAGATGCCGATGACTACCTATATCCCCAGGCCGCAGAACACATCGTCAACGCTTGGCGTCCCGATATCGCCAAAGTTCACTATCGCCTTTCCGTCGTAGACGGAGACGGCCATCCCAAAGGATTCTCCTTTCCCCAGGGCGGCACTCTAGACAGCGGCCACCTACGCAATAAAATCCTCCAAACCAGCGGCTACGCCAGTGTCCCCACCAGTGGGAACGCTCTCAGTCGCTCTGTGATGGAAAAAATATTTCCCATTCCGGTGGAGTTTAATACCACTTCAGACGACTACCTTTCCTCCCTGGTTCCCCTGTACGGTGAAGTGGTTGCCATCGAAGAAGAACTGGGCGCATATCGCATCCATGACAGCAATCAATGGGCCTTGGTAGAGCTAGACAGCAGCCGTTTCCGGCGCTTTGTCGCCCACGACCTGCAGCGCTGCGCCCTACTCAAAGCCACCGGCCCCACCCTAGGCTACCAAGTGCCCGACAACCTAGAAATCCGTAGGTTTGGCTCCGTCTGGTCTCGCCTGGTCTCCCTGCGTTTAGAACCCGAGAAACACCCCGTCCCCGACGATAGTGCCATTCTGCTGGCCCTGTGGGGAGTCCAATCCCTCTGGTTATATTCCAGTGAGTCCTTAGTTAAACGCATTCTCTTTAGTCTCTGGTTTATCTGGGTAGGTCTGTTGCCATTGCCCTTAGCCAAGCCAGCGATTCATTGGCTATTTATGCCCAATCAACGGCCCCGCCCCCTGCACTCTTTGATGAATATACTGCATCGAAACCGGCCCAAAGACGTCCCTCAGGATGGGGCGGAAGATATCGAAAAACCCTTACGAGTTTTGTTTATTAGCCACACCTATGTGGTTGGCATCAACCAGGGCAAACTGGCCGCCATCGCCGACCAGGCCGAGGTGGGACTGCTCACCCCAGCGACCTGGTGTTCCCAAGGATGGGACCGGGTGCTGCTCTTAGAAACCCCCTTCCCGAATATCACCATGTTCCCCAGCAAAATTCTATTTTCTGGGCGGGGTGGAGCCTATGTCTTTAACCCCTTTAGAATTTGGCAGGCCATTGGCCAGTTCAAACCCGATATTCTCCAGGTCGAAGAAGAAGTCTTCTCGCTGTGTGCCCTACAGCTTGCCATTTTTTCTCGGTTGATGAGACTGCCCCTAGTGATCTTTGGTTGGGAAAATATGGATCGTAACCTGCCATTACCCCGACGCTGGATACGTGACTTTGTGCTCAGTACCGCCTCTGCGATTTTAGCGGGTAACCGTGACGGCGGGCAGCTGCTCAAGCAATGGGACTACCGAGGCATCATCGAAGTCATGCCCCAAATGGGAGTGGATGAGGAAATCTTTTCACCGGAGCTAATCACCAGCAGCAACGACAAAATCAACATTGGTTTTTTAGGCCGCATCGTCCCAGAAAAAGGAATTGACCTGATGCTGAAAGCTGCCCAGCAGCTTCAAAAACAAGGATTGCCCTTTGAAATGACCATCTGCGGCTCAGGTCCAGCCCAGGCCGATCTTGTCACCATGGCCAAAGACCTTGGGGTGGAGGGCTGTGTCCGCTGGCGAGGGGCCGTGGCCCATGGGCAGGTGCCTGCTGAAATGGCCCAGTTCGATGTGTTGGTGCTGCCTTCTCGCACCATAGACACCTGGAAAGAACAGTTTGGCCATGTCCTGATCGAATCCATGGCCATGGGAATTCCCACGGTGGGCTCCACCTGTGGTGAAATTCCTAATGTGATTGACCATCCTGAGCTGGTGTTTGCAGAAAATGATGCTGACGGGCTAGGGACACTCCTGTCACGGCTGGTGAGGGATCAGGAATTTCGGCAGTCCATGGGGAATTTTTGCCTGCAGCGGACGCAGCAACATTATACCCATAAGCGCATTGCCCAACGGCTGCATACCCTGTGGCATAACATCCTGAACACGTCCTGTGCCAAGCGCACTCTTCCTCAGGGGCCGATCACCAAATCAACCATATCAGAGGCGTAGGGACCATTATGCGTGTTGTCATTGCTCGAACGATGACCGAGTTTAGTATGGATGCCTACGCCACAGGCATTGTTCAGGGGTTGCGTACGGTACGACCTGAGTGGGACATTGTGGATCTTAAACCTCACTCCGTCGATCGCCGGAGTGGATCGTTACGGGTGCGGGCCCATAAAGCCTACGAACGATTTTGGAATTTTCCTAAGACAATTCAACGGCAACAGGCAGATATTTATCACATCATTGATCCTGCCGAAGCCCATGCGGTATATCGCCTCAGGCGCAGAACCCACAAAAAGATTGTTGTCACCTGTCACGATCTGATTAATTTTCACCATCAATATAACCTACAGGGTTCGGTACAGTTGCCGCTGGTGAGTAGACGGCTGTGGCTATGGGCGGTCCACGGCATGAAACAGGCCGATCACATTGTCTCCGTGTCAGCGGCTACGGCCCAAGACACCTCCGATCTGTTGGATATTCCTGCCGACCAGATTACCGTCACCCCCAACGGTATCGATCCGCTCTTTCAGCCCATTACGCCTGAGCTGTCGGCCTCTATCCGTCAACGCCATGGCATGGCGGCCAACACCCTGTGTTTACTGAATGTCGGTTCTAATCATCCCCGCAAAAATATTTTGGTTATTTTGAAGGCGGTTAATCAACTAAAGCAGCAGGGATTGCCAGTTTGTTTTTGGAAGGTGAGTGCCGATTTTACCGATGAGCAAAGGGCCTATATTCGGGACCATGACCTGGAGTCATCGGTGGTCTACCTGGGGCAACCGGCCTCGGAAGAGTTGGTTCAGCTCTATGGTGCTGCCGATATCTTGATAGCGCCCTCCCTCCAGGAGGGGTTTGGTTTGACCATTTTAGAGGCGATGGCTACGGGCACTCCAGTCATCACCTCCAATGTGTCAGCCATGCCCGAGGTGGCAGGCGATGCGGCAATTTTGGTGAATCCACATCAGGCGGATGCGATCTCATCCGCTGTCCAAACACTTTACCAAGATCCCGACTATCGCAACAGCTTGATCCAGAAAGGTCTAAAAAGAGCTGAACAATTTACTTGGAAAGCAACGGCTGAAAAGGTCGCTCAAGTTTACGAATCCCTGTTAGTCCAACAGAGCCCCGCATCTTTAGCTTGTAAGCCCTAATCTCAACTGATATTGCCATGAAAGTACTGATTTCTGCTTACTCCTGTGAACCGGGTCAAGGCTCAGAGCGAGGCGTCGGTTGGAATGTGGCCAAAGAAGCCGCCAAACACCATGACGTGTGGGTATTGACTCGCCCCGACGAAAGCAAAGCGGCCATCGAGGCTGAGCTAGCGGCCAACCCCGTTCCCAATCTACACTTTGTCTACTTTACCCTGCCCTTCTGGAAAGACAGCTTATCCTTAGGGCAGTCTGGGGCCATGCAAATCCACTACTATCTGTGGCAGATTCAGGCCTATTTTGTAGCGCGGCGCTTACATCAAGACATTAACTTTGACCTGGTTCACCACGTTACCTTTGTCAAATACTCCTCCCCTAGTTTATTATCCCGTTTGCCCGTTCCCTTTATCTGGGGACCCGTGGGTGGGGGAGAATCCGCCCCACCCAAATTCTGGAAAGACTTTAGTCCCCGCGCCCGCCTCTATGAATTTGCGCGGGACATTAGTCGCAAAGTAGGAGAAAAAGATCCCCTGGTGGCCCACACCATTCGCAACAGTGCCATAGTCCGGGCCACCACCGACGACACCGCCCAGCGCCTCTACAAAATGGGCGCAAAGCAGGTGGAAGTTGTCTCTGCCATCGGCTTACTAGACGAAGAAATCAATGTCCTAAAGCAGCACAGTCTGCCCCCAGCAGAGCCCCTACGCTTTATCAGCATGGGTCGCCTCCTCCATTGGAAAGGGTTTCATCTGGGTATCCGCGCCTTTGCCCAAGCCAACCTCCCCAATGCTGAATTGTGGCTGGTGGGGGATGGCCCAGAGGCCGATGCCCTGAAACAGCTGGCCGTCGACTGTGGTGTAGCCGACCAAGTCAAATTTTGGGGTCACCTCTCCCGAGACGAAACCCTGAACCGTCTCAACCAAAGCCATGTGCTAGTCCACCCTAGCCTGCACGATTCCGGTGGCTGGGTCTGCATCGAAGCCATGGCTTCCGGTCGCCCGGTCATTTGCCTCGACCTGGGCGGTCCCGCTGTTCAAATTACCGAGCACACTGGCTTTAAGATTGCCGCCCAGGACCCTGAACAATCCGTGCGCGACATCGCCATCGCCATGCAGCAGTTTTCTCAGACTCCCGAGCTTTGCCACCAAATGGGCCAAGCCGGTCGTCAGCTGGTGGACGACACCTTTAGCTGGACAGCAGTCGGCCAGCAGTTAAATGCTCTGTATCAAACCACATCTCAGGCTAAGTCTGTCCCAGCAACGGCCTAGGCTTGTCCCTATGGGATCACCAGATCCACAATCTAGAGCACCCCTGACCCACTCTCCTTCTCCTGCCATGCACGTGCTGATTCCAGCCCTCCATCGCCCGATCAAACCGACCGGAGTCTGCCGCCATGCGGTAAACTTAGCCCAGTGTTTAGCCGCCACCCCGGCGGTGGCTCGGGTCACACTGATCATCGGCTCCTGGCAGCGCCCCTACTTCAACGATGCATTCCAGCTGGACTCGGCCAAAATCCAATTGGTGGAGGTGGATATTAAAAATAGCTCCCTGGCTCGCAACCGTTGGTTTTTATTTGGTCTGCCCCAGCTTGCTAAGCAACTCCAGCCTGACATGATACACATGTCATTTCCCTTTCCCTTTGTGCGCCAGTGGTTTAACAGCCCCATTGTCTCCACCATCCACGATCTCTATCCCTACGAATGTCCGGAGAACTTTGGCTATCCCCGCGTTTGGTTTAATCAGCTATTTCTTCACCAGTGCATTCGTAATAGTGATGGTCTCACCTGTGTCTCTAACTGTACCCTGGATGCCCTCAAGGACTACTTTCCCCAGGCTAAGGGCCGTCAAAAAAACACCGTTGTCTACAACGTGGTCGACTTTGAAGGTATTCATGCCAAAGTCCCCCACCAGTTATTGTCCCAGTCGTCGCCCATGGTCCCTGGCGATCCTTTCCTGATGACCGTTGCCCAGCATCGCAAAAATAAGAACCTGGATCTCTTGATTCGAGCCTATGGCACCCTGCGCCATCGCCATCAGCTTCAGGCCAAGCTGCTGATTGTCGGCAGCTCTGGTCCTGAAACCGAAAGCCTTACGCAGTTAGTCAGCCAGCTAAATCTAGAGCAACAGGTGCTGTTTCTGTCTGGCTTGTCTGATGGAGAATTGCGCTGGCTCTATGAAAATGCGTCCTTGTTTGTGATTCCGTCTACGACAGAAGGGTTTTGCCTACCCCTGGTGGAGGCCCTTACCCTGGCATGTCCGGCAGTTTGTTCGGATATTCCCATCTTTCGCGAGGTCGGTTCTTCCCAGGACTCTTCACAGTGCCACTACTTTTCCCTCAATGGTCAAGACTCCACCCCCCTAGCCGATGCCATGGCGGCAGCTCTAGCTGCCGACGCCCGTCAAACCCAAACCCCAGACAACCGGTTTTCTAAAGCAACGATATCGAACCAATTGCTCGATTTTTATCGGTTATTTTAGGGCTGGAAAGATTGGGAACAGCGGGTAATAAACCACAGTTCAGCTGGGTTAAAAGATCTGAGCACCAATTCCCCTTTCCCTAAATCCCTGGATCAATGCAAAACCGTCTGCAGCTTTCTGAACTCAATGGGCCTGCCAATACCGAGGGTCGAATTGGTAGTACAAGCCTGGTGTTAATCGGGTTTGCATCCGCATTTTTCCCTCGATTACTGGCCTCCATGGGGGTTCCGTCTATTATTAATTTTGTTCATTTTTTGATTATTCCCAGCGCCTTTTTAATTACCATTTTTACGGCCAAAACCCGAGACAAAAAACGGCTAAATGTAGTGTGGCAGCTGATGACTGGCATGGTCATTTTCCTGATTTGCATGATGGCTAGTGCTTTGCTGAACAGCGCCGGCATTATCAACATCGTGCTGCAGTTTCTGTTCCTGTTGGAGCCCTTTATGTTCCTGGCGGCCATTATTGTCTTACCGATGTCGGGGGACCGGCTGAAGCGTTTTCAATACTGGGTTTTGGGGTTTGCGGCGTTTAATTTGCTACTTGCGATCGCCCAGTCCATTTTGCTCCCCATTGGCCTCTATCCCAAGCCCGATGGCGGCACCCTGCAGGATAACATTGGCGGTGTTTTTGGCGGCGGCGGCGGCAGTGCGGCCAACTACATCGCCTGCACCGTCTCATTTTACGTTGGAGTATATTTCTTTAATCAATTTAAGCACCGAGCCCTCTGGGTCAGACTATTGCCCTTGGTGGGAGCCATCTATCAAATCCAAGTATCTGATTCTAAGCAGGTGTTTTTAGCCCTCGTGGCTGGCTGGGGATTACTGGCCGCCACCAAGGTGGAAAGACCGGCAAAACTCTTGGTCTATATATCCATTTTTGCCATGATCATAGCTGCCTTTAGCTGGGCTTTGCTCAATTTAGAATCTGCCATTTTAAGTCCGTATCAAAACTGGATCAATCGACCCATTTGGGGATGGGATGGCCTAGCCGCCGAAACAAAGTTCGCTGCCTTTAGAATTATTCCTACCCATTTTGAATCTCCCCTAAACTGGCTTTTTGGCCTAGGACCAGGGCATACCGTAACCCGCCTTGGGGGTTGGGTAATGAGGGACTATGACAGTCTGCTCAGACCCCTAGGAGCCACGATTCATCCCGCATCTAAACAAGTCTTTGATGTGGTTTTTAGTAGCTATCTTCCCCAGGAATCCACCATTTATTTTCCTTTATTTTCCTGGGCAGGTATCTGGGGGGACATGGGCATCATCGGCTTACTAGCCTATCTGTTTATCGGTTTCATCATTTGGAAACAGATCTGTGTGGACGATTTTGGCAAATTTTTACTATTATCCACGGCCGTATTTGGCTGTATTCTCACCCAGATGGAAGAGCCAGGGCATATGCTCACAATTGTCTGTTTGCTTGGTTTACGTTGGCAGGAAAAGCGAGCAAAAGAACTAACGCAGCGTCAGATTGCCATGCAAACTCAATGAACTGGCTGACGCCTGACGAATCCTTGCACCAAACAGACTGGACACAGCAGGTAGTAAACGAAGAGTCAGGGCATATGCTCACAATTGACTGTTTGCTTGGCTTACGTTGGCAGGAACAGCGAGCAAACAGACTAATGCAGCGTCAGATTGCCACGCAAACTCAATGCACTGGCTGACGCCTGACGAATCCTTGCACCAAACGGACTGGACGCAGCAGGTAGTAAACAAAGAATAAGGGCTTGGGTAAGGGCATTGCCGCAATATCTGCCAGGGTTGGATTCATTAACGTCAGCACGCAGTGCACGCGATTTTTCCACGTGGTCATCAGTCGTAATTGATAAAGTACCAAACCCATAGTTAGTTTGGTACTCTGATGCGATGGTTTATTCACAAGAATATGTCGCTGGACAGTTTGAGCTAATCCCTGGGTTGAGGGAAACCTCTGGATTGTTCTAGCCACACTGTCGGGTAAGGTTAACCCATACAGTTGCTGAACGAGACTCATGCCTAAGACCAGTCTCGGTAAAATATCCAAGGTTTCTGCAAGTTCCAGCAAGGCATGCCAGTCTAGATCTGGGTGTCTGTCGATTAGCATGGCCAAATCCAAGAGCTTACCAAGCTGCCGCCAATAGTCTTCTGCTCCTTGGGCCACCATCACCAGCACCTGCACCTCTGGCGTCACCCCAAGTATTAGATGGCCCCCAATATCCACTGTTTGGGTATGCTGCCAGATCCAACGAGTATCAAACAGTGGAGCAAAGTGTTTAGATAAAATGCCTTGGTGGATATCCAGACAAGTACGACTCTTGGGTTCTAATAAGCTGTACTCCTTCTGGGATTGAAAGTAAATCGCCTGCTCATGGCTGCTCAGCTGCTTGAGACACTGTTGTTCTGGAATAGCCATTAGCCTGTCACACTGATACCCGTTGCGAAGCGCAATGGGCCTTAGCTTCAAGAAATCATCGGGGTGCACTAACACATCTAAATCGCTAAATGTGCGCAGCGATAAATCACCGTAGGCGCTCATTGCCGTCATGGGACCCTTAAAAGAGATCCCCCTAATGTCATGGGCTGCCAAAATTTTTAGAAACCCTATTAGTTCTTTTAGTAGGACTAAATTGTTGGTTATATTTCTGAACTGAAGGTCCCGTAGTTCCTTTAGTACTGCTTCCGGCAGCTCTATCGGCCCATTTGACGAGAATACTTTATACAGTATGGGTAGCAACCGATGGAATCGAGCTAGGTTCAAAACATTTTGCCAATCTAGCTCTGGCTGTTGAAGCAGCTGTTGTATTCGCTCCTGGGATGTACCCCTTAAATAATGCTTAGCACATTCCAGGAGTAAAACTAGTTCTGGCTCTGATTCAGTCGTGTTTAAAGAACTCACGGATTTTAACGATTTTGAACTAAAGGAAATAGTAAATCAGCAAAATATCAGGGTTAAGAATGTCAGGGTGATGTATATCGGAACTAGGAAAAAAATAGTCTCAGTGGTCCTATGACCAGTAGTTTTTAGCCTGCATTTCAAACAAATGCGCATAGGTACCCCGATGTTCCACTAGTTCTTGATGGGTACCATTCTCTACAATGCGCCCTTTCTCCATCACATAAATACGATCGGCCATTTTTACAGTGGACAGCCGATGGGTAATCAGAATTGCTGACTGGTCTTTGATCAGGGTTCGAAATTTACTAAAGAGTTCATATTCAGCCTTGGGATCCATTGCACTGGTGGGTTCATCCAGCACAATCACCTGAGACTGACGTAAAAATGCCCTAGCCAGCGCGACTTTTTGCCATTGACCAATACTCAGCTCTTCTCCACCATGGAATAGCTTGCCTAGCATGGTGTCATATCCAGCGGGTAGTTGGGTAATCACATCGTGGGCACCAGCATCATGAGCTGCTTCTATAATGCGCTTATCTTGCGGCGGCAGATGAATATTGCCTAGCCAGATGTTGTCTTGAGCAGAGAGATGATACTTGGCATAGTCTTGAAAAATGATGCTGATTTGCTGGCGTAAATGGTCGACATCCAGATCCCGTAAGTCAATACCATTGAGGGTAATTCGTCCTTGTGTTGGATCGTACAAACGGCATAATAGTTTGATCAGTGTTGTCTTTCCCGACCCATTTTCTCCAACTAGAGCAACAGTTTCGCCAGGATGGATCGTAAATGAGAGATCTTCAAGGGCCTGTCGGGTGGTGCCTTCATACTGAAAACTAACGTTTTCAAACGTAATTCCCTGTTCTTTTACGGGTGGACAGAATTTGGGCTGTAGTGGCGTTTTAATTTGAGGACGTAAGTCTAGAAATTCGTAAAGATTGGTGAGGAATAAATTATCCTCATGTAATCCAGAAAGACCGGCGATGAAAGATTTGAGAGCACCTTGCCCCCGCTGTAACGCCTGATGGTATAGGACGAGATCGCCTAGCTTTAATACGCCTTGCAGAGCCTGATAGAGGATAAAGCCATAAATCGCACCAACCATAACGCCTGCAATTATATTGGCGATCAAAAACGATAGTGAACGCCACGCCATTAGCTTAAACTTTGCTTGATAAAGTTGCGATCGCAATTGATCAAACCACTGACTAAACAATTCACCCAAACCAAACAGGCGAATTTCCTTAGCAAATTGTTCACCTGTCAACAACCAGGAAAGATACGCCGATTTGCGATCAGCGGTAGTCCATGTACGCTGCCACTCATACAATTTACGCGTATAGTATAAACGCACTAATATTGTTGGAATAATGGCAACTAATAGTGTAGAGGTGATGCCCCAGTGAAGCGTCAATAGCAGCCCCACCATGGCCATGAGTAGAATGCCGTTTTCTCCTACCAGCGCTAGGCGCTTTAAGATCTGATTGGGACGAAAAGTGGCTTCTTGCTGTGCTCGCTGTAATGTATCGTGGTAGCGAGGGTTTTCATAGTAGCTAAGATCAATTTCAATTGACTTAGTATGGAGTATGCTCCGCATATAGTCAGACACCTTTTGCGTCTGGGATGTAGTGACTAATTCGGAAAGAGCATTAGCTATCAGCCCAACAAGAAGCACAATAGCTAGTCCAATCAACAGCGGCTTACTGTCTTCTAATAGTTGCAGAGAGGATACACTATTGAGCTTAGCGGTAATGGCATCGACTAATAGCTTGACTAAATAAATTTGCAATAATGGCTGTAACCCCTGGACAATAAGCAAGCTAATCTTTGCCATTGTCCAGCGAGGACTACTCCGCCAAACTAATCGCAGAGCTGGGACCAGTCGCTGAGTTCCCTTGAAAAATGTGATTATATTTTTGCTAAATTGCACGATAGGTTCACCCTTGCCTGTTCGGTCGATGTATCTTTTACATGTTCCTCCACCATGCGAACTAAATCCGGTAACTCTTCGAGGCCGGGTTTACGAATAAAACGGTAGCAGGGTATCTGCTTTAGTAACTGAGTACATTGTTGGAAATGTAGTTGCAGTGACTGCGGATCTCGCAGTACATTCATTGCACGAGTGTGACTAACCAAATGACAAAATGCCTCTTTAGGGCTTAAGGGGCTGATGCTATGCTCATCCCCTTTATCTAATATGTAGATCTTTTGTAGCGGCAGTTGCTCTTTTTGAAAGCCAGTTTGAAAATTATAGGCGCGCTTAGGGGCATTGCTATAAAGAGGAGTTAGCTCAGTTGGGTCTTGTTTCAGCGCTCTTGCTGCTTCATTAGAAAGCTTACATTGAGGAAACGATGGAACAACCTGAAAGCCTCCAGTTCCCTCTAGGTTGATTGCTAGGACGTCGTCTGTGATGACCGTGTGACCGTGGGCATGCAGTGCTGCTGCCAAAGTCGATTTTCCCCAGCCTGAATGCCCTAGAAAAGCGACGACGTGTTTTTGTATGGCAATACTGCTGGCATGAAGGACAAAAAAGCCACGCTGTCGCAAAATAACCGACATGCAACCCCCCAAAATATTCGGTACCAACATATCTTCGGTAACGCCATCATAAGGGGCAATAGTAATCAATCGTCCATCTGAGATCCAACAATCACCTATGCCCACTAGCTGCCCAAACAGCCCATTTTTCGGCTTGACCTTACTATCATCATCCTGAGTTGCGTCTGAACTCTTCAAGCGAACAATGACATCGGGCTCGCCTTCGGCAACAGTCAACCCCACCAGGGGAATTTCCGAGTGGATGCAGAGCTGGTAGGCAGAATGAGAATACATAATTTATAAAAACTAACTCTATTTAGACTTAAGACAAATTTTTAAACAAAATTCTGCAGTGCTATTGCTAATAGCATTTTTAGACACAGACATAAGTAGACGTCAATCAGATCGTCTACTTATGTCTGTTAAAAGCAAGGTGATAAAGAAGGGTATCTAATTAGATACCCATTGAACCCATTCCATGAATCACTAGAGTCCTTGGATGTGAACTGTTCCCATTACTCTTCGGTGATAGCGAGTGGAATTCAATGAATCGTTTATTAGATACCCTCGCAATCAGACAACTGGAAGACTCTTAGGTTTAGAGATCGTCAGGGATCCTCAAATCTGCAGAGCCAAAACCTTCAACTGTGGGCTGGCCAGGAAGCTGTGTGAAGATGATGGAATCTCCTATAGCAATTGTTCCATTACCCTTAGTTAGCTGCTCTACGCTACCGTAGGTCGTCAAGTTGGGCTGAATGTATTCCTTTTTCATGGTTTTATGTTCTCTAATTAAATTGGTTAATTTGACATTGAGTGATACTCCCTGATTTTGGACTTACAGTTAGGGTTACCCCATAGAATAGCCCCAACTTGCCAAGAGAATGTCGATCCTTTGTAACCATATGCTTTACATTCGCTGCAACCAGAGAGCAAGTACGGTTGCTCGCCACACTATCAAATTATCCTTGGTTGTCGAGTTGATCGTCTTATTCGACCCTGGGTACTGTTTTAACCGTTGCCAAGCACTGTGCCAAGTATCAGGATTGATATATTTTAGGACAAGGTGCTGATCCCTATTGAGCACTTGTTCAAACAATGGACGATTGATATTGAGGAGTCCATTTAAAAAGTTAGCGCTCATATTGGCTTTGTCACCTCGCCACTGAATTGTCTTGGGTAGGATTGTATTTAATCCATGTCGCATGATCATTCGACCAAACCCTCCCCTAAACTTTTGATCAGACGGAATAGCTAAACAAAATTCGACTAGCCGACGATCTAAAAATGGATGTCGAGCTTCTAAACCAAAAGCTGCTGCACATCGATCTACACATTCAAGATTTAGGGACAGGACTCCCCCTGTCATTTCCTGCCAATGCTTTTGCCGCACAGGCATTGGAAAATTTGGCTTAGGGGTAAATTGATCAATCCGCTCCCTTAAACAAATCTGCTTTGCAAAACTCGCGTTTACTATTGTTCCTACTTTAGCTAAATCATCTGCTTTCTTCCTTCGTATTCGATGAAATTTGCGTAAAGTCTTATTAAATACTACAGGCCTAATTCCTTGTCGCATCCATAAACTACGGCGTGAGTATTGAAATCGATGGTGGATATAGTCAACGCTCTTAGCAAACGTGAGCCACTGACCACGTTTGCTAAGCTGTCTCAACGCTGGCAAACCGTAGTACACTAGCATATAGTTTACCGGTAGTTGATAGTTTTTGCTGGCAACTTCTACAGCCTCAGCAAATTCCGGCCATTTGTGTTGAAAGGCAAGTTCATGCAGGCGCTCTAAGCTATGGGAAACGACTGTGTCACCATCAAAGCCATCAAAAATAACTCGTACGTTAGCTTGATGGGCAGCCTGGTTTAACCGCCACGGGTAGTGATGGCTAGGTCCTAGCAGTGGCTCATCTTCATACTTCCAAATTTCTTCTACATCGCTTAGAGGGCCAAATGTATCAGCGTGGATGTAGTGAGGGGTATACCCTCCTTGCTTGAGCACCTCATGGATGTATGGACGTTCATCACATTCTTGGACAGTGTCAAAAATATTCGAAAATGTGTGAAGGGTTTCGCCTGTGGTTTCAGCAAGGATTTTACGGGCCATGCAGCTGATCGAAGATGAATCTAGGCCGCCACTTAAATGAGACCCTACTGGGAAGGCGCTGCGCAAACGACAGTTAACGGCTTCAGCAAAAATCTTATGAAATGCCTCTGCATATGCCTCATCAGATTCTAGCTTCAGCTCATAGTCAGGATTTAATTGCCAATAGGTATCTACTTTAATACCTGTAGCATCTACCCACATTCTAGATGCAGGAGGCAGTCGTAAAATATCTTCGAAGGTTGTAATTACCTTATCCTCAAGCATTAGGGCTAGATAGTCGGCAATACGAACTTCATTGATCTTTTTGGGAACCCAATCTAGGCAAAGGAGACCTTTGATTTCGGATGCGATCGCAAAAGCGCAATCGGGTTGATAGTAGTAATAAAAAGGCTTTACCCCAAAGTGATCGCGAGCACAGAAGAACTGTTGTTTTCGTCCATCCCAAATAACAAATGCAAAGTCTCCGATCAAGTGCTCAGGGCAATCATGCCCCCATTGCTCGTAAGCAGCCAAAATAAATTCACTATCAGATATTTTTTCCAGTGGACGATCCGGCAGTGACAGTATCTGACTAAGCTCAGAGCGGTTATCAATCCGAGCGTCTGCTGTAATGCTCAGCTCACCTTTTACCAGAGGAAGGTGCTCATGGAGTGATTCTGGGGTTGTCCACAACATGCGATGCCCTAGCCCTATAGAACCTTGACACCAAACGTCTACACCATCGGGGCCTCGATGAGCCAGAGCGTCTACCATCTGACGTAGCTCGTTGGACTCTGCCGGGGACTGATCGAGCCTATAAATGCCAACAATCCCACTCATTATTTAACTCCTTCACTAGTGAGCGATTTAAATCGACTCAAGTTACTTAGCCAGCCAACAATGATATGGTCTTTATATTCAATCCAAGCATGCGCTTCTAAGGTATTGTCGGCACCTTTAGCGACACCAATATGCAACTGATGGGAGTACCCATACCGATTTAGAAATAGCTGTGCTGTTAATGCTCGTACTAAACATTTAGCACCTCCCGGAGTATATCGAGTAGCAATATTAACAGCTTTAACAATAAAACTTACGCGGATAGAATGGTCCGGATTATCACATACCCATACTGTAGAAATTTGCGCTAGTTTCTGTCTGACAAAATTGAAAGGCAACAGCCATAATGCTAGGCGAATACCATTTAATAACATACAAGCATAGAGCAAAACGCTGCGCTCAGTCCTCGAAAGTTTTAGTAGTCTAGTAACCTGCCTCATCACTCACCTCAATCAGACGGGCCTCTTTCATATCTTCAAGAATCTTAGCTAGATCTTGCTGACAAATATCTGGCTGCACATCATATTCTTCAAGCAAGCCATTCAATATATTTTCAAAGGTACAGGGTTGTTGAATCAGCTCCCAAATTTTTGCTCCTACCTCATTAAGGCCATAGTACATACCTGAAACCAAGTTTAGAATAATAGCCTCCCCCTCTAGCTCAGACGCAATTTGGTTTGGAGCTGTAGAGATAACTGCGCTGGATGGTATATTTTGCATTTCAGATGACCTCGGGGCTTGTTAAAAATGTATTTTGGATGACAAATAAAATATTGATCGCCTAAGACTAGCAACTAAATTTTCTGGATCTCGTCAGAGTTTTACAGATGGACAGATAGAAGAGATCTACATTTCTGTTGATTAGAGTTTCAGGGCAACTTCTCGTAGAAAAGTTGCATGGATAAGTAGTCGTACAGAATCAATGGCAAAATAGAAATACTAAAGCTTCTAGAAAATCAATAGGACATTGTAAAAGCCTTTGTCATTTTCATTTTTCAGGACAGCATTACATCTTTCTTCTTACGTCCTGAGCCTTGATCAGAAAAAAAGCAATTTTTTCTGATCCTCAAACTACGCCTAACTTACATCCGTCGCCTTAACTATGCCAGAACAGATATGCCAGAACGGATATGCCAGAAAAGTATAAGGGGTCACGCTCTACCTAACACCGGTTATGGGCAGAGATGAGTAAAATCGATGCTAAACCTGTTTGAGACTGCGCTTTTGCCTATCTACCATTGCCATTGCAGTGTAGTAATAAACCGTAAACAGCAGACCTACAAAAATCTGTGATCCCCAGGAGCCGTGCCAAAAATCAAACCACCATTTCCCCCAATAGGCATGTGCCATGGTCATGAGCATCACCCTAGGCACATTAAATGCCAGCCCCACAACAACACCCACCACCATGAGCCTCACAATTTGTAAACGGGTGCGCTGAAAAAAGATGCCTAGCAGTAACCCTGTTACCGCCATGGCCACTGCCATGTTAAACCCATTACAGCGCCAGGCCACTTCCACCGCTCCTCCGGAGGACATGGTAATAAATCGGCCCTGGGCCACGGCAGGTTGCCCCATCCATTGCAGAATCTGAGCACTGGTCGCTGCCATAATATTTTCTAGAAAGTTTGGCGGCATGAGAAAACGCCAAGTTCCCTGGGCAATTACTCCGGGACGGGTGTAAACCGTCATGGGAATGAGCAGTGTGGTCAGGGGATATTTAACAAAGAATGTAGCCCCCCAAGTGCTGAGGGTGATTCCCTCCATAATAAATAGCCAGATTAATGCCTGGGCCCACATATCTGCCCGAAAAAAGGGAAACATGGCCACGCTGCCCACTATGATCAAGTGACCAATAATCCGATCTTCTTCGGAAGCAGCCAGTTGCCTTAGCTGCTGACGTTTTTGCCAGAGTGGAAGTAGCCCCAGCAAAGCGGCACAGGAAATGAGGACGAGGCCAGTAGATCCGCTAATGGAACGGATCACCAGGTCATGCATCCATAGAGGAAAATAAAGTAGACCAATCACAAGACCCAGCAAAACGATTCGGCCATGGTTAGTCTTGACTTGGGCGCTTAGCCACTCGATACTTTGCTGGCTAATCTGCTGTATCCATTTCATACAAACCTATTCCACTCTAGAGATTCATCCCAATAACATCCAAAGCAGCCATAAACCCGGTTTACCCGTGCCTATAAAGTGGACAAGATGCTCTAGGCTATCCCGTCCTTGTTTTTTCAACTTACTAAAATCCTGACTTCTACTCCGGAAAGAACCTATCATTCAGACATCAATGGTCCGATCATCCTACGTTCCATAGAACAGTTCGCAATACAGAATCAAGCACCTCACCCATACTGGAGTTAGAATCAGGTGCTCAATTCTGTTTCCATGATGCTTTCAGGACAGCTATTCTGCCCTTAGTCTCTAAGACCATCAGCCCAGAATTTATCCTGATGGCAAGGCTCTAGGCATCAGCTTCAGAAGCTTCTCCACGACGTTTACGGAGTGCCGCTACTCCCATGCCAATTAAACCAGGCAATAGAGCTGGCGTGGGAATCGGATCAGCCTCAGCATTAATCGTTAGGCTGGCAATGGTGTAATCATCATCCAACTCAGGGGCATAAAAACGCCAGATATTACCTGACGGTAACAACACTGAAGTAAAGTCGAACGTACCCGCACCGGTATCCAGACCATCACCACCAGGAATATCAATGTTTTCCAGAATGGGATTGCCGTCAGCGGACAAGCTGAAGTCATCATTGCCAACAGCACCGATCCCTGGAATAGGAACATCAGTGCCTACCAGGCGAAATGTAGCAGAGACAATATTAACAACAGTGGCCCCAAAGTCAAACTCAATGTAGTCTGGACCGTTTAAGGCAAGACCGTCAATCTCTTCTGGAGGAGCTACACTTAGGGGCCTGGCTAACCCAAGGCCGTAGGCAGTTTGGGTCACAACACCATTACCACTGACATTTGTGGTCACACCACCAGCCGTAAAGCTAGAGGGCGCAACATCAATCAATGGATCACCAAACCTGGTGAAGTCATAAACAATGGAAGCTGCACTGGCAAAATCAGCTTGGGCAAGAAAACCGATCGCTAATGTCCCTGCAAATAGGGCACCTTTTAGAATTTGATTCGTCATGATTGTTGTGGGAAGAAAATGGGTTTGAAAAAAACGTATTGGTAGAGACCGCTTCAAACCTCTAGCTCTAGCCTTTTTAAACTTAGTCCACGCCCATCACTGGGGATCTACTGTAGAAGATAATGCCAAGATAACTACAGGTTGACCATTGGACTTGGCTTAAACCAAGTTGCCCACTTTTAGTTAAATCTGGGTTGTCTGTTAACGTCGCACAAGTAAACAGGGATAGTTTGTCCTACACACACTAATCTACGGACAAACTTTAAAGTGTTGGGATGCACATACACAAACAGAGAAAAGGAAGCTCATCAAGCTTTCTTGCTTATATTATCCAGCCTATGAAGTTGATATATAGTCAGCTGGTGACAGTTTAATTAGTGCAATACAAAGTCTCTTAGCTAAAAAAGCAGCCTCCAATATAGGCCAAAGGAACTCTCCAATAATATGTAGGTTTTAGACCTATCCTAAAGTCCCATAGACAATTCCCGTACTTGACTCTGGGTCAAGTACGGGAATTGCTGGTAATTCAGATTTAGATATGGTGGTTCCTTACCAATCTTTGCAGCTAAGACCGTTTAATGCCCAAACGCCCCAGTCCCAGTAAGCCCAACCCCACTGCAATCAAGTTGCCCATGCTGCCTACACCCGCTTTAGTAATACCTTGGCGGGTATTTTCTTTAAGAGCGGAGGCTTGACTAGATAACTGTTGAGACGCCTGTTGTAACTGTTCAGGGGTAACGGATTCGGGTAAATTTAAATTGCCGCCTCGAGCTTCTTCAATTTGGGAGAGTGCTTGCTGTTCTTGATTGCTGATATTTTGTAAGGCTTCTTTTTGTAAAATGAGACTGTCACGAATCACCAAAACACATGACAGCATAAAGGCCACCCCTAGAACCAGACAAATAAATCCAAGGGGACGCTTGAGCGACCGTTGATCCCAGAAGGCATACATCAGCAGGGCAACTGCAAACAGTAAAATGATGCTGCGATCGCCCATCTGCTGCAGTAAATTAACCCGCCATTCCAAACCCAGTGGATCGGGGGGGGTACTTAGCACTAGCGTATCAACTAGAAAACCTAGTAGGCATGTCAGACCTACGATCAGGCAAATATTCTTGCCTGGAGTAGGATACGTACTCTGATGTGTTGCAGGTTGATTCGTTTTAGAAGGGAACGGTCTAGGAAGGCTTGTCATGGCAATGGAGATAGATGGTAGGTCTGTAGAAACAACGTTTAACTCTTTTACTGTGTTAGAAAGTTATACATTTTGTAATTTGAATAATCAGGTTAAGACTGTAGAACGATGTCGTTGACTAACTCTTGAACCGGATACATTTTTCACTAATAAGCGCCTTGCTTACCTAAAACAACAATAAATGTCCTGAGTAACAGCAACAGGTCATAGCCTATAGACCACTTTCGTTGATAATCAAGATCCATCCGTACGATTTCATCAAAGTTGTCTACGTTAGAACGTCCGTACACCTGCCACTCGCCGGTGATGCCAGGTTTTACACTCAAGCGCTGAAAATGGTGGCCAGAGTACTGGGCGACCTCATCAGTGGTGGGGGGGCGAGTACCCACCAGGCTCATTTCTCCTTTTAATACATTTAAAAACTGTGGCAGTTCGTCTAAACTTGTTTTTCTGAGGAACTGTCCAATGCGAGTCACCCTGGGATCGTTTCGGTTTTTAAAGATGTGTCCGGCTGCTTCATTTTTTACCAGGTGTTTTAGCTTTTCCGCATTGGTCACCATGGAGCGGAACTTTAAGATGCTAAACGGTTCGCCCTGTAGGCCAATGCGTCTTTGGGTGTAGAAGATGGGGCCGGGGGAATCTAACCGGATGGCCAGCACTATGGGGAAAAATAGAATAGCGGTAATCGATAGGCCTAACAGTGCACCTAGTATGTCGATACACCGCTTACGCTTACTGTAGGCAGAACGGTGGGTGCCAGGTGAAATTTCCTGGGGGATGGGGGAATATGTCGAGAGTCGCATAGCGCAAAAGTTATTTGAGAGCAAGGTAGGCGGTAGCTGTACCCTTGCAAAAAATGGCTTCTGTCTCAATCAAAAATGTTCAGCAATAACAGAAACCTGTAATACAGCTAAGAAGCGAATAACTTGTTGCGTACTATAATCTCGGATTCAATTTGCTTCATTATTGCTAGCCATTCCACAATGATCTGGAAGGAAATAGCTAGGTTTATGAAAGCTTTATCAACTTTCTTGGTTGATTGGCATTCTGTTGCATATCGTTCTGAGCCATTGCTGATATTGAGAATGAACCGATCGGTCAAAAGGTCACTATATCAAGATATTTTAAACTAAGTCATCTTGAGGATGATCAACGCCCGTTTTTATATGGATTTCAATAGGCTTCCGTGATACGCAACAGTTTTTGCTGTTTTTATGAAGCTTGACCATGATCTACAAGGTTGATGATGGTTCTCCGGAGGGAAAAACGGGTGGTCTTGTTTGATCGCTATTGGCCTAATGGCTGACCTAATGACGGGCCTTAATATTGGTATGGTGCTGCTGGATACGTTTGTTCGCTTTGTCACCGGCTGAGGTTGCCGATGGCGCGTACGTCACCTTGGACAGAAGCCATGGTCAAAGTATTTTAGTTATTTTGCCTGGTTTTTTGGCCCCCCTAGCCAGAGTGTTTTGCTGATTATGCCTGGGGTTCTTAGGGACCATGGCGTTTTTTTCCCTGTAAATACCCGGATCTTTTCCCTAATCTCTGTAGAAATCCATAGGCCAAGTCACGTTGTTTCTGTCTTCGTTGGTATGACTTTCTCCTCTAATACTGATAATTCTCTGAAATCCTGGCAGTGGCTATTGGCCAACTGTCTGGATCATGCTCCGCTCTACCAACGTCAAGACAAATACCTAGATTCTGAAACTACTACATCTAATACTGATTACTGGGCGGATGACCTATCCATAATGTCGTCCCCATCTTCAGCTCTATGGCAATATCATACGGCCCTGGCCATTGGCGCAACGGTGGTTTGCTCTGCGGGGGCCCTGATGCAGTATGCCGAGACAGGACTGTGGCAGCCAACCGATGCAGCTGCTCCGAACCCTGGGACCACGGCGACGGTAAAGCGGGCGACGGTGGAGGATGACACCCAGGTGGCGACGCCTCCCATTGCCAGCCCCCAGGCCCAGGCTACCGGATTGTTTAGTTCGGCGGGTGGGGATCGTGGTAGTGAGTGTAAGGATAGTACGTGTAAAGGCATCGAGTTTATTGATCAGCAGCTACCTGAGATTCAATCACAGGTGCGTCAGCTGAGGTCGGAAATGCAGCTGTTTCAGTCAAAGCATACGACCCAGAATTTGCAAACCCATCGCACGGTTTTGGCCTACCGCAGCAGTGGTTTAGCTAATCGCCAGGCTGAATTGTTGGTGCGATCGCAACAGCTCAGCCAGCAATTGGCCAGTACCACGTCTCTCCTAGCCCTGCAGCCAGATGAAGTTAGCCAAATCACCAATCTGCTGCAGACAGATGCCAACTATCAAGCCCACCTGCAACAGCTACAGTCCCTAGAAAATGCTATTGCGGATGAGTTTAGTAATCCTGATATGGACAACACCCAGCTGGGAGAACTTTATGCCGGCTACTATCAGATTGAAAACCAGTTACGGCAGATCGCTCAAACCGTATTAGCGAACTATATGTATGTGGCGAGTTTCGAATCCCCCGATCCACTGTGGCAGGAAGCCGCCTATCAAGCGCCCCTGCAGGAACTGATGGATCTGTCCCACCAGCGCCAAATGCTGCTGATGGAACAAAGTACATTGGATCAAATTGCCATAAAACTGACTGAACGACGTACAGAGCTAGCCAGTCTATTAAAACAGTATGCGATGATGCAACGGGAGTTAGACGGCCACAATCACGTTCTACAGCAGTACGTGGCAAAACGTCAGATGTTGAACAGTGAGCTGACCTAGAAAGGTAATGGAAACTGTTAGCGTTAAAAGTTATAGATGAGTGGGTTAGCCTAATGGTTTATAAGTTGGGTTTTATGCCTCAACCCAACCTCAAAGAATGATGCTTCTATTTAATCAGGCACGGTGGCCTGATGGTTTTATCAAAGAACGATGTCTCTGTTAATTCAGGCATCGTTTTTTTGCTTTTAATCAGCACCCAGTTTTGAACTTTTCGTGACAACGGCTTGACCCAATCTAGCACTATCTAAAATCGGCAAAATTTCATAAGTTAAAAAACTGATTTTGTTGCGTACATAGGACGTATTGATAACCTGCTAACGGTATACTAACTAAACTATATAAAGACCAATGTTAGGAGGAGATAAGCACAGTAAAAAGGGATTAGAAGCAGATTACAACCCAGAATAAAGATTCCTTGATCACACTAGCCTGCTACTTTCAGCTCATCAAACTACTCTGTTATGAAAGTATCAGGCATCAAACGTTGTTTTCAAACCTCAGAGTAAAACGGATGATTCACCGATGGATTTAAGTCTGTTCAGTGTGAACAGTTCTTAAAAATAGTGAAAAGTTTGGGCAATTTAGCTACAAAATTATCTCACTAAATAGTCTGTCAGAGGTTCGTTTTCAAGTTGTATTTCCGAAAGGTATTTTTATTTTTAGCTTTCTGAAACTTATTCGAGGTTTTGAATAGAGATATAGATCTAGAAAGGTCTTTTTGGGCCACATTACATGGCTTAGTTTTAAGAAATTGCACGTTTCCACTGTGTAGCTTTTACTCGGGTCTATTCTTCAAGACATCTGCCATCAATGAATTTTGTCTAGTTTATGGTTTTGTTGTTCTTTTTTGCTTGCGATTATGTTCAAGAAAATTTCCTGTATAGCTCTGGGGGCGGTGGCCACGTCCTTAATCTCGGCGGTTGAGCCTGCCCAAGCTCTGAGCTTTCGCTCCACTAGTACGCCTAGTGTAAGTTCCCTAAGTTCTTTTGGCAGTCAGCCTACTAGCTTTGGTCAATCCTTTAACAGCCAATTTAGTGGCTTAGATCAATCTTCTTTTGGTAGTAGCTCTTCCGGTTTAATTTCACGGACGCCAGGGCGCACGGCTATTGGTGGTGGTGGAGATTATTTGATACAGGCGGCCATGCTAGGGCTGATAGCGTTCGCTTTGGGTTGGGGAACGGACACCACGGGTGAAAGGACTGCGGTACGGGGTGGACCTGTCTATCTTCCTCCTGTCGATCTTCCTCCTAGCACTCCTCCTGGCACTCCTACCCCTGTTCCCACCCCTGCTCTGCTTCCTGGACTCTTTGGTATGGGTATTGCCGCTATCCGTAAACGCAACAAACAGGTCCAGGCTAACTAGGCATAAGGCATCGGGCTACCTCCGTTATTGCATGGATTTTCGAATGTCGATCGCCTAATGGCCTAGGGACATTAAGGCCGTGAATCAAACGCTTGTGTTAGAAGCTTTGCGAGGCTTCATGCTTGATCTAATAGTAAATATCCCAGTAAAAAAACGAGCCCCCACTTTTGGTTGAGGGCTCGTTTTTTGTGGAAACCTGCGAGCCAGAACTCAAAAGTCGCCTATACAATAAAGGCGTCCGTCAACTGAGCTTGAGGCTATGCCAGAGCAAACTCGTCAATCGTGGGATTTCGGTCGCTTTTTTGACACCCTCAGCTACTTTGACGCTATTCCCATCGTTAGCTCCCTGCAAAAAATGTTCTTTGGTTCACCACCGCCACCACCACCCCAGCTCCAGGCTCACCTCGTTTTTGACTTTCGCCAGCCTACGGAACAAATGCGCGAACTCTGGGGAGCCCTAGACGATGTGGTGATGGGCGGTGTCAGCCAGAGTAGTACCCAGCTACAGCCGGAGGGCCTAGCCTTTACGGGCTACGTGTCTACGGCCAATTCCGGTGGCTTTGCCTCAGTGCGCACCCGAAACTTTGAGCCCCCCTTGGATCTGAGTGCCTACAGCGGCATAGAGCTGCGAGTTAAGGGGGACGGGCAACGCTACAAATTCTTTCTCCGGGACGGTGCCGGTTGGGACGCCGTGGCCTATGCCTATTCCTTTGATACGGCTAACGGTGGCTGGGTCACGGTGCGGATTCCATTTGCCGATATGAAAGCAGTCCAGCGGGCACGGGTAATCCAGCGAGCACCGATCAATGCAGGCCAGATCTACTCACTGCAAATTATGCTGAGTAAGTTTGAATACGACCGCCAGCTGAACCCGCACTTTACGGCGGGTCCATTTCAGCTACTGGTGGAGTCAGTCAAGGTCTATTAATGGGGTAGCCCCGTCGTTGCTACTCACCAATGACGCCGCAGGCAAGGCGAGGTCCACCGCCACCGAGGGGCGCGGGCTGATCGGAGAAGTTATCTCCATTCAGATGCACCATTAGGGAGCGATTTTTCAGGAAGCTGACATCTAGCCGAGGCGCTAAGACTGGGGTGGTTGCCGTGCCGTCTCCTGCCACAAAGAGCGGGGGCAGATCGCCCAGGTGGCCAGCTCTGTAGGGGCCTTCATGAACTCCGGTTTCGAAGGGGTCAAAGTGGCCCCCTGCAGCTAACCCAGCAACGGGGTCACCTTGTTTGAATCCGGGACCACAGGCAGGATTGGTATGGACGTGAAATCCAAGCATGCCAGGGGTAAGGTTGGTGAGGTTCGGGGTCAGCACTACGCCGTATCGGGTATCGGCCAAGGTGACGGTCCCCACAGCGGGGCCAATCCCATGACTATCGGTTAGGTTGACGTTGACGGTGACCATGTGGTCATTGGCATAGGCTGGAGCTAAAGCGATAACTGTTACTAGAACTGCCAGGGCAGCAAGGCGTAAGATCTTAATCATTAGAGGGAGTATGTGTTCAAGGTGTGAATCAGAGTCGTTGCTGATGCTCGGGATAAAAATCCTGGCAGAGTACTCTGGGTCAAAATCTGTTCATGCCCTAATTCAGCAATGGCTAATCATGAGCTAATTGTTAAATTAATCGTTATAAATTAATGAACAATAAGAGGTAATGAATAATTAGCTGAATTAGCTATCATTTCCTACGTCGCTAATAACGTTGGTCAGACTCTCTTCTTAAGGAGATAGTTAAACTTTTGGCAAATTCTTTAAAGTCCTGAAGAACATTTTGCAAAACTTCTCCTAGACAACTTCTCCTAGACAACTTTGCATATAATTTGTTCCTCTTTATGAGGATTTTGTAGCATTCCCTGTCTGGGCATAAAGAATTCCTCCCATGAGCAATAGGGCTCCCAGGATGCTGGACCAGCCCATGGGTTCTTTAAAGACAAAAATGCCCAGTAGAGATGCGGTTAAGGGTTCGAGTAAAACGGCTATGCCGGCTACGGTGGCGGGGGTATGGCGGATGCCGAGCATGTAGATGCCGTAGGCAAAGCTGCTAGTGATTATGCCGAGGTAGAGCAAAAAAGGGAGGACCTTAAGCCAGATATCGAAAGAGGGTTGCAGGACCAGGGTGGGGGTGAGCAGAAGAGCGGCGGCGGTGAAGCTGTAGGATGCGATCGCAATCCCATCCATCCGATCGACCATTACTTTAGCCAAAATGGCATAGCCTCCATAGGAGAACGCGGCCCCCAGGGCCAAGGTTACCCCCAGGAGAAATTGACCGCCGTTGGCCGCCAAGGCATCGGGCTGGGCAATGAGCAGCAGGGTTCCCGTAACCCCCAGCACCAGGGAGATGCCCAGGACGCGGGTGAGTTTCTCCCCCAGGAAGACAAGGGCCAGCAGGGCAATGATCAGGGGCGATGAACAAATGGCCACCATGGCGGTCATAGCCACCCCCACATAGGGCACAGCGGCAAAGTAAAACACCTGGTATCCTCCCATGCACAGGCCCATGGTCAACAGCGGTAGACAATGGGCTTTGATGGGCCATGGGCTTTTTTGAGCCCGGCCAAGATTGTTGTTATGGTTGTTATAGGTATTTTTGTGCTGGCTGTTCTGGCTGTTGTTATGACGGCTATTGTAACTATGCCATAGCCAGAAAATCGGCAGGGCCAAGACCATGCGCCAAAAGCCAATGACCAAGGGTGAAACGGTGGCTTGCTGTGCAATCAGCATCGAGGTGGTGCCGGTGGTGCCCCAGGCAACAGCAGCCAGACAGATTAAGATTAGACCCATGGGTTGGTGGTTATTGGCGACTAATTTAGGCGCGGCTAATTTAGCCGCGCCTACTTATAGCTACGTTGGGTGAGTTCAACGTGATCAAAGCTGAGGGATTCCTGGTGGAGTTCGGGCACCTGTTCATCCCCGGTGTAGCGCCACGCGGCGACATAGGCATAGTCCACGTCATTGCGTTGAGCTTCGCCATCGTTGGTTTGGTATTCCTCTCGAAAATGACAACCACAGGATTCTTCTCGGTTGAGGGCATCGCGGGCCATGAGTTCCCCTAGCTCTAGAAAGTCGGCCAGCCGTCCGGCGTATTCTAGGTTTTGGTTGAGGGTATTGGCGGCACCGGGCACCCGCAGGTTTTGCCAAAATTCTGACCGCAGCGATTGAATTTGGCCAATCACCCTTTCCAGGCTGTTGCGATCGCGCCCCATGCCCACATGGTCCCACACCAGTTGGCCCAGTTCTCGATAGAACTGCATCACGGTTTTATCCCCCTGGATGCCCAACAATTTGTCGGTTTTACGCTGCACCGATGCCTCCGCTTCGACAAAGGCGTCATCCCTCGTATCCACGGGGGGAAGCGGGTTACGGGCCAGGTAGTCCCCCAGGGTGTAGGGAATGACAAAGTAACCATCAGCCAACCCCTGCATCAGGGCACTGGCCCCCAGACGGTTCGCGCCGTGGTCCGAGAAGTTGGCCTCCCCCAAGACAAACAACCCCGGTACCGTGCTCATCAGGTGATAGTCCACCCACAGTCCGCCCATGGTGTAGTGCACCGCTGGGTAAATGCGCATGGGCACTTCGTAGGGGTTTTCGTCCGTAATGCGTTGGTACATCTGGAATAGATTGCCGTAGCGAGATGCGATCGCAGCCTGTCCATCCCGCGCCATGGCATCCCGAAAGTCCAAATACACCGCCAGACCCGTTGCCCCCACCCCACGGCCTGCATCCGTCATGTGCTTAGCATTGCGAGACGCCACATCCCGAGGTACCAGGTTACCAAAGCTGGGATAGCGCTTTTCCAGGTAATAGTCCCTCTCCGCTTCAGGAATCTCGTTGGGAGGGCGATTGTCCCCCGGTTTGAGCGGCACCCATACCCGGCCATCGTTGCGCAAACTCTCACTCATCAACGTCAGCTTTGACTGATAGTCCCCCGACACCGGAATGCAGGTAGGGTGAATCTGGGTATAACAAGGGTTAGCAAAGTAGGCCCCCCGCTTATAGCAGCGCCACGCTGCCGTCACATTGGAGTTGCGGCCATTGGTGGAGAGATAAAACACATTGCCATAGCCCCCCGTACACAGCAGCACCGCATCCCCCTGGTGGCGCTCCAGTTCTCCCGTAATTAGGTTGCGGGTAATAATCCCCCTGGCATGGCCGTCAATCACCACCAGATCGAGCATTTCCCGCCGGGTAAACGTCTCAATCTGGTCCGCCATTTTCATCATGGCGCTGTAGGCCCCCAGCAGCAGCTGTTGCCCTGTCTGTCCCTTCGCATAAAATGTGCGGGATACCTGGGCTCCACCAAAGGACCGATTGGCCAACAGTCCCCCATATTCCCGCGCAAAGGGCACCCCCTGGGCCACACAGTGGTCAATAATGTGGTTGCTAATCTGGGCCAGGCGATACACATTGGCCTCACGGGAGCGGTAATCTCCCCCTTTGATGGTGTCGTAAAACAACCGCCAGACGCTGTCACCATCACTGGGATAGTTTTTAGTCGCGTTAATGCCCCCCTGGGCCGCAATACTGTGGGCCCGCCGAGGAGAGTCTTGAATGCAAAAGCTTTTAACACAATAGCCCAACTCCGCCAATGTGGCTGCTGCTGACGCCCCCGCCAGCCCGGTGCCCACAATGATGACCGTATGCTTCCGTTTATTATTTGGGTTAACCAGCTGGCAGTGGTCCTTAAAGTTGTTCCACTTGTCCTTTAGGGGGCCAGACGGGACTCGAGCATTTAATGAAGTCATACTACTATCGTTCGGTTTGTTGTTCAGTTCTAACCCTCGGCCGCCTCTGTTTGTGGATGCATAATCTTCTCTATGCAGTCTTCGAACAGAGCCTCAGGATCCGTTGCCAATGCCTTGCTCAAAGCTGCTTCTGTTGCGAGGGAAGCAACAAAGTAACGCTCCATATAAGCACAGGTTTCTGGGTCTAGAAATGGGTAGTACCCAGATGACAATCGTTGTAGAATTGTGTTTTTAACTTGAGTATACTTTTGCTCCACAGTCGGGCCATTACTCACAGAAATAGGGCGCTTGACATAGGAATGTAAGGGTCGACCGAAGTGAAAACAATGATCGCTTTTGGCAAACAGCCGCAACACAAAATCCACATCATTAACGCAGGGTAAGGAAGGATCAAATCTGGGGTCTACCACTTGGCGATCATAGACCACCATGGCATCGCTAGAGTAATTAGTGTATTTGTAGTCCCGACTGGATAGGACCCGATCCGCGCCCTCCCCCACTGTTCTTAAAGGCTGGAAGTCGCTGGTGAGGAGTTGCAATGCACAGGAAATGATCGGATGTATCTGGAGTTTATCCACCGCATATTCCAATTTCTGTGGGTGCATAATATCGTCAGCATCCAGCAGGGCGACGTAGGAAAATTTAGCGGCATCCAAACCTATATTTCTCGGTATGGACGGCCCCGATCCATGGCTGCTTAAGGCACTGTCTGAGGAAAGGAATCGAATGCCTGGGTGCAATAATCCAGCCTGGCCTAGAATTGATGCATAATCCATCCCATCATCGGCAACAATCACCAACTCCCAGTGGGGGTGAGTTTGTTGAATCACACTTAAAACAGTTTTAGCGATCGTGTCTTCTGCTTTAAAGGCAGGCATCACGATTGAAACGTCCTGGGTCACAGCCATCTCCTAGGGCACTTAAGGCTTTGTCATTGCTGATTTAGGGTAGGCATTGCTGAGTTATCCAGATGACTTGTCAAAACAAATTGGATTGAATTATGTGGAGGAGCAGCAATGGCAATCTTTGGTTAGTATCTTTAAGATTATGCAGGTATTTTATGGTATCAGAGTGATTAGGTATTTTTATTCAATGTAGTCAGCACTGTAGTCAGTATGTTACTGTCCTCATTAGACCATAGCTCACCGCCTGTATCGCTAAATTTTACAGCGCTATCATCGGTAGCCTCAGGTGAGAGAAAACGCTACTTAATTGGTATCGGCAGCAATTTAGACCCCCACTCTAATGTATCTCGGGCATTGCAGAGCCTATTGCCCAGTGTAGAACGCTGCATTGTGAGTCGCGCCATTCAAACCTCTGCCGTTGGCATGGAAACCGACTTTCCCTTTATCAATCTAGCGGCCTATATAGAAACGAGTTTGGATGCCGTAGCCTTGAAGGCCCGTTTTAACGCCATCGAAACCTCCCTAGGGCGCGATCGCACGGATCCACTGTGTAAGGTTAAGGATAGACCGATAGATCTAGATATCCTGACCGAAGTTCATAGTCTCAAGGATTGTTTGTACGCCATTGAAGATTCTCCAGCCTATGGCCGTGCTATTCTTTTTGAGCTACTAGAATACCTATTGTTCGATGCAACAGCCCTAGATCAGCAAACTGTTTTATTCAACTTTGAGGGCATATCCCTGGGTTTAACCCCCCAGGCTATTAAATTCCCCTTAAACTAGCTAACCGGGATTTGTAGCCTGACATTGGCCATAACATTTCGATCAAAGCAGTAACTTGGGTGCGATCCATCAATCACTTAAGGATTAGTCTGCCTGGGATGTTGGTTCCGGGAGGTTGGCCAATGGATAGGTTCTAGTAGATTGATCGAGCTACCCCTCGATCCAATTGTCTTTGTCACGGTTGTAATTTACAAATATCATGATGGCGCAAAATAACCAGATGCGACGATGGCGTATGCTTGCCGACGACGCCATGAATTCACATGCGTTGTCGCGGCTGTATGACTTTCAGCATCCCACCGATGTATCCACAGGCCTGATGCGATCCCTCGCCTACATGGCCAAGCCTCGATATATCATTCTATTCACGCCACACCGACCTGATTTTTACTATCCTCCCTACATTGTTTACAAGCTCTGTGTGCTGCTGGGCTATCGCATCGAGTGGGACCCCACAAAAGAGTACGACATTGCTTTCCGATTTGCCGATCGGACCATTGGCCTGCCGGATTTGCCGGCTATTCGGGCCGATGTCCCCGTTATTAATCAAGGGGTGTGGGACATTAGCAAATCCCACGTCCAGAAAGTTTGGGAGTCAGCGGCTAACTATGCATTTAGGATCAATCCCACCACCCACCACGGTCAGGCCCTCTGCAAAAATAATCGGAACGCCACCCATGATGGCCAGGTGATTGACTGTCCCATCCCTCCAGATCGGGTAGAGTCTGGGAAGGTCTACCAAAAACTAGTTGACAATTCTGTTGGGAATGGCATGGTGCTGGACTATCGGGTCGTGGTCCATGGCGCTCAAATTCCCTTGGTCTATCGTAAGTATCGCCCTGTGGAAACTCGATTTTCCAATGATAATGCTAGGGCTGAACTGGCCGATCCGGTGCAGGAATTTTCAGAACAGGAGCGGGAAACAGTGCTAACGTTTGCCCGCACCATGGGCCTGGATTTTGGCGAGCTGGATGTGCTGAGGGACGCGGCCGATGGGCAGCTCTACGTCGTGGATGTCAATAACACCCCCTGTGGGCCGCCCAATGGGTTAGCCCCCAAAGACCAGTCCCAGGCCATAGGTATTTTGACCGAATCCTTCCGCCAGCTGGTGGAAAGTTTGAGTGAGTGTCCATAGCGGCCCCTGTAGAGGCAATCGGGAATTGCATTGCAATCCCTTGGGGTTGCCCTGGGACATGGGGGGCAGATACCCAGGATCTCGTGTCAGATGATCCGTTTGACCATAGCCCCTAGCCAATGAGCTAATGGGATATATTAGAAACTTTGTCGGTCCCATGGCGATGCAGCCTCGGACTTCATCGCCATGGGACCCATGCATGTTAACCCCCCTCAGGAGATGCTGAATGAACCGTAACCAAACTGCTTTAGTCACAGGAAGTGGTGTGCGCTTGGGGAAAGCCATTGCGATCGCACTGGCCAAAGCAGGCTTTGATATTGCTCTGCACTACAATTCCTCCCAGGCCAAGGCAAAAGCAACCCAGGCTGAAATTTTGGCCCTGGGGGTGCAGTGCGAAACGTTTCAACAAGACCTAAGTCAAGCCGAGGCCTTAGACGACTTTTTGCAGACTGTCCAGGCTAAAATGCCGACCCTGGCGGTGCTGGTCAATAGCGCATCCGTCTATGACTCAGGAGAAATAGCCGACACCTCGGTGGCAATATTTGAACAACAATTTGCCGTCAACCTGCGGGCACCTTTCTTTTTGTCCCGTGCCTTTGCCAAGGCCGTAGAGACGGGCAACATCATCAACATTTGCGACAACAAAATAGCCTTTAACCAGTATGAGTACGCGGCTTATTTGCTATCTAAGAAAACCCTGGCCGAATTTACCAAGTTAGCGGCCCTAGAATTTGCCCCCCACATCCGCGTCAACGGCGTTTCCCCCGGGGTGGTGATGCCCGCTGGTTCGCGGTCTGAGGATTATATCAACTGGCGGATCCAAGGCATTCCAGTGCAGCGGCAAGGGCATACGGACAACATTACCCAAGCCATTGTGAGTCTGATTGATAATGACTTTATGACGGGACAAATTCTATTTGTCGACGGCGGTGAATCCATCACCAATGTGGGGAGAAATGCCACCCAATTTGACCCCAATCTGGTGTAGTTAAGACATCACAAAAGCAGACTGTGACCTGTGACCCCCCTGGTTGACTGATAAGAGTTGATTGAAATTGGCTGAATGCCTTTCGGTGCCCTGGGCACATCGAGCCCATTTGACGACCTGCCTTTGGATGGTGGGCCCTGCTTCAGCGCGGGGAGGTTAGCCTGGCGCGGTAGCTCCCCTATATTCCCTGTCGAGGGGTGCAGGCGCAAAGCAAGCAACGCCGCTTGAGCCGCTGGTTGCACAACAGTCGTATCAATATCCACCGCTTGTACAAGCCGTTGATTCAAGCGGCTGACGCCGCTTGAGGTTGCGTTGCTAGCACACTACTCTAGCCTTCACTGGTGTAAACGGTGCGTTCCACGGCACCCTACGCTAAAGAACTAATCGACT
Source organism: Leptothoe sp. PORK10 BA2 (assembly GCF_034932105.1). NCBI lineage: Bacteria > Bacillati > Cyanobacteriota > Cyanophyceae > Nodosilineales > Cymatolegaceae > Leptothoe > Leptothoe sp. PORK10 BA2. The sequence goes on from NZ_JAYGIG010000128.1 coordinate 52,905, forward strand.
CAATGAGATAACCGGCATTCAAGCATCTACGAAACCACTTCCAACTTGGGATCTTGCGTTTTCTCTGGGAAAAAACAGCAGATCTGAGGACAAGGTTTATATTAAAGACCTACTCTGCTGAAGGTTATTTATGAAGCAACCTCGTTGGTTTCGACATGGTTTTTCTGGCCTTAGGTACGTCTTACTTCTCTTTATTGGCTCGCGAGTTGCACTCACGATCATCGGCTTATTTTCAACAGATTTGCTCGATCGGGGCTATGGTAAGCAGTTTAGCTGGAGCCAGTATGCTTGGCTCGATATCTGGGGCGTTTGGGATAGCTTTTGGTATATGGACATTGCCCAGAATGGCTATTCTATAGTTGGTGCGATCGCACGTACGCCCGACCAAACTAATTTCCCCTTTTTTCCACTGTATCCAGGGTTAATGCATCTGCTGGGAAGAATCACAGGGGGAGAGTATTACTTGGCAGGCATTGTGATTTCAAATGTAGCGCTGGTTGTTGCTGGTTATCTGCTGTATAAGCTAGTCGAGATAGATTCAGGGCACACAACAGCGTTGCGTTCGGTCAAATATCTGTTCCTATATCCGGTTGCTTTTATTTTTTCAGGCGTTTTTACCGAATCTCTGTATCTGTGCCTGACGTTACTTTGCTTTTATCTAGCAAGACGGCAAAAATGGTGGCTAGCTGGCATTGCTGGCGCATTTCTGTCGGCAACTAGAATCCTAGGCGTACTCATTGTGCTACCGCTAGCGTTCGAATATTGTCGAAATATTGACTTTAAAGTTAGAAATTTAGGCACTGGTTCCGCCAGGTGGGTCAGCGTAAAGGCATGTTGTATATACGATAGACGATAATAGGTTCAGCAAAAGCTGATCTAATCTGGGTGGTGTTATGGATCTATTTTCTCATCCGTGTCCTTG
>NZ_JAYGIG010000129.1:0-49238 GCF_034932105.1 Leptothoe sp. PORK10 BA2
GCTGCTGCCCTTCAACTTTTTGATCACCGCTTGTAACTGATGACGCTCATCGGGGGTTAGGCGGACAATATACTTTTTCTGCATAGGATTCCGGTACGCTGCATAAAGCTTACCGCAACACTCTCAATAATCCTAATTTTTAGTCTTGACGGTGCACTAGTCAATAGGTTTAATCCTAAGGCCAGATTAAAAACAAGTGATCAGCAGATTATTCGGGACTTACAAGAGAGCCAAATAATTGTTTGAACACGGCCCACCGGGAACAGTTCCATTGGTCAATGTGGGAGCAGATCAGCCCCGCACTATTCAGCTGTAGCTCACTCCAGCCGGGGATAGAAATCCGAGGCTGCCACGGCGTCGGTGCCGTGAAGTGCAGGGTCCACCGGGTGATAAAGGTATCGGGATGGGGCTGTTCTACCCCGTGTAATTCCAGCTCTATATTGGCAAACCACCGCTCAATCAACCCGATCATGCGCTGGTAACGGGCCACCCCCCGGAACTCATTCATCGGGTCTTTGAAATACACATCCTCTGCATAGAGCTCATAGCTTTGCCCCTGGGGAAAGCGGGCATAGTCAGTTTTGACCTGGTCGATGACCTGCAAAATCCTGGTTTCTGAAGGATGGTTCGGCTCATTATCCATTACCTAAGGCCTCCGATGGATTCACCTCGGGATTCACCTCGGGCCAAAGCCTTTCTAGCTGACGCTGCCAGCCGGCTAAAGCCTGTTTGCCATAGTTGTCGTCTTCCATATCGCCCATGACGCCCTCTGCATAAAATCGGTTGATGGTTTGCAGGGTGGCTTCTAGGGATTGGCCCTGGAGCTTAGCGGCTTGAATCAGCTGCCGTACTTTGGTCTCAATTAGAGTATTGAAAAAGGGAGAAATTCCGGCTTGTTTCATGGCGATCAGCTGATCGAGGGCGGCGGAGAATTGATCCCCGTCTAGGCTGGCCAAATTATGCTGAAAGACTCCCCATAGTAGGTTTTCATGGGTGGCATAGCAGGGGGTTCGATCAAAGTTAGCCCTGAGGATTTCGGTTAAATAGGGTTGGGCTTCTGCCATAGGCACAATGGGCACCAGCAGCCTCAACCAGGTTTGATCCTCTGACAACAGGACCAATAGCCGCAGATCCGAGGTTTCCACTTGCCATTTATGGGGAGGCTTGAGTTCGCAGGCACGATCAAAGCGGGTCTGGAGTAGGTGGGTGATGTCTTGGGGAGTCATGGTGCAGGGGAGCAAGGGGTTGCAAATGGGTGACGTTAGATTTATCACCTTGGTGATAGCACCATAACGTAGGCATTTATGGCGGGCGATGGAGAATATCCGACTCTAGACATAGAAAAGGGGATGTAGTAGAACCACACCCCCCTGCAACTAGTTTGAAATCAGTCTGTGAATTCAGTCTGTGAATTCAACCCACTAACTGACAGGCTGAATTAGCCTAAAATGCGAACCATTCTTCAACCGCTTCTGCCTTGGTGTTGGTATTACGCTCAGGGGTTTCACGGGTGAACTTCATGTGGATTGAGCGAGTTTGCTCACCGTCAACGGCCACAGCCTTAATGGGATAGTCAATGAGACCATCCTGGAAGGACATTTGATAGCGGAAAGTGCCATCGGGCTTGAGGTCAATTTTGCGATCGCCAATCGTCACAGTGGCATCAGGCTCAGTAGCACCGTAAACAATCAGCTCAGCATCGGCAATCAACCAGAACTGACGCGGACGCATGGGGGGAGCAGAAGCGGAGAAGCCAGCCCCGGACATGTTCACGCCAGACGCTGTGGGTAGGGACCACATGCCAACACCGGAGGGGAAGACAAAGGAGCTAACGGACTCCTCGGGCACCTGGTGCATGGAACCAAAGATGGAACCTGCCACCCGCTGAGCTTCCATGGACTGGGCCTGGGCAAAGATGGCATCGTATATGGGGTTGCCTGCAGCATCAAAGCCAACAACACCGGGCTTCTTGCTGGGGGGAACCAAGGTCATAATGGTCTTGCCGCGCAGATCCTCGTCCCAGTTGAGCGTGACAAAGTGGTCTTCAATCCAGTCGGAGGGATAGACGGGAGGAACGTGAATGGGGCTGGAACGAGCCATCAGCAACCAACGACCGTCGGCGGCGACGTAGCCAATTTCTGCCATGTAGTCGCGATCGCTAACGGGAATTGGCAAGAACCACTCCCGAGTCATCTCATCGCATTCAAACTGCTGAAGACTGTGGGGGCTAACGTGATTGATATCAATGTCAGTCACGTCATAAAACCGAATGGCTAGGCGAATGCCTCCTTGGCGGCGCATTTCATCCTTGTGGGTGCCCGGAATATCCCAGTAAGCATAGGCCCACTGAGGGTCGCGGGGCATTAGCACAATGCGGCTTTCGCCATAGCCACCGGGCAAATCACCAAACCCTTCATCCACGGTCGCCAATTCTTCCATGGCTAGAACCGCAGTGGCGGTACCTGTACTACCAGCGGTAGCGGCACCCGCTGCCATAACTGCTTCTGTTGTAGATGTAGACGCAGGTACCTGTCCGCTGTCCCGAGCAACCTGGGCGGCACGAATCGCGTCAACCAGCTCAACCTTACGCATGCGGCTGTAGCGGGAGACCTCGTACTCACTCGCAACTAACCGTAGCTGACGCAGTGTCAAATCTTCTAATGGAGCCCTTGAACCGTTACCCATGACCATACCCTTCTTTTTCAGCACTGCAGAATAGACAGCTAAATCACCCTCTGGGGATCGCTTTCGAGATTCATCATGCCAATAAATGTTACGGGGATCAAGTCCAGCGATCCCCGTAAAAACGTTTATCCATTGAGTTTTCAATGGTTTCAGAAAATATACTGTCATGAAATCATGACAAATAGGGGAATCAGAAAGAATCCGGGGAGCAAAATAGTCATGATTTCATGACAAGTTGGGGATCGTTGGTATTTGGGTGCCGTAGGCCAGGTCTCACCCGTCAGAGGGTATGCAATGATTGGGGCTAGACCTGTTGAGCCAAGAGCCATGCCCCCATCCCCTTCCACCAGCCAAGGCAGTCGTTTGATCAGTCGTGTGCTGCCGGTGGCGGTCAAGTTCTGGCTGCAAACCCAGCTGGATGACATCGGGGATTTGAGCTTTGAGATCCAGGCTACTGACCGCCAGGTGTTGACGGGCCAAATCCCCGGTCTAGCCTTGTCGGCCCAGGGAGCGGTCTATAAGGGGGCGCGGATTACAGCTGTCAATATGCAGGCCAGGGATATTCAGATCAATATTGGTCAGGTGTTGCGGGGTAAGCCCCTGCGGCTAAAACAGGCCTTTCCTATCCAGGGGCAGGTGGTTTTTGCTGGGGAGGATCTGGCCGTGTCCAGCACCGCCTCGGTGCTGGCAGACGGGCTGCTGGATTTTTGGCAAACCCTGCTGGCCAAAGCCGATGTAGCCGCAGAAGTAGCCGCCCACTATGGCCCTCACACCATGGCATGGCAGGATCTGACCCAGTACCAGTCAAAAATGGAAACCGCTGGCAGCGGATTAAGGCTGCATCTGATCAGCCAAGGTGAGCAGCAGAATGCGCCACAGACCCCAACGGAACTCTGTTTGCAGGGGAAAATCGCCATTGACCAGGGGCAGATACTCCAGCTGACCACCGCCCATTGGGGGTTGCCCTCTGGGGATTGGGTGCCTAGTGAGGCCCTGAGGGGCTTTAGTTGGAATTTAGGCGAGCACATTGATGTGCAGTCCCTGGCCATTGAAAATGACCGGTTAAGCTGCCAGTGCGCCATTATGGTGCAACCCTAATGGCGCAACCCTAAATGTCTGGCCAAATCCCTGGCAAGCTGGGCAGCAACAGGGTAATGAAGTAAAACACGAGGGGAGCGGTAAAAATATAGCTGTCGGTGCGATCTAAAATGCCGCCGTGGCCAGGGATGAGGGTGCCGGAATCCTTCACCCCAGCGTCGCGCTTCATCAGGGATTCGGTCAGGTCCCCCAGCAGGCTAGAAACGCCAACCATGGTGCCAAAGGTAGGGCCGGTGATCCACCACAGGGGCCACTGCATTAACCGGGCTCCCAACAGTCCCACCAGCAGGCTGCTACCCAGGCCAAAGAGGGCACCTTCCACGGTTTTCTTGGGGCTGATGTGGGTCAGAGGGGTGCGACCAAAGGTACGTCCAGCCGCATAGGCACCGATATCCGCCGCCCAGATACAGGAAAAGGCCAATAGGGTGTGGATCAGGCCAATGGGCAGACTCTCTAGACTCCAATCGGTGGGCCAGTAGCCCCCCAGGGGCAGGCTGGTGGCGGGGCTTGCCCAATCCCGTAGCCGAATCCAGAAGCTGGGGAGATAGCCCCCATAGAACAGGCCCAAAATAGACGTGGCCACATCGGCAATGGTGGCAAACTTGGGCTGAAAGAGGACGTAAAAGCAAATGCAGGTCCCTGCCAGGGACAGGATCGCATCGCTGAGGGGCGGGGCGATGTGGGCCGAGATCAAGAGCACCTGACTGACGATCAGGGTGGTTTTAACGGCGGCGTTAATGCCCTTGGCCTTAGTCAGGGCAAAAACTTCGAGCTGACCGAGATAGACAATGATGCCGAAACCAATGGTGAAGTACCACCCGCCTAATATGATCATCAGGAGGGCAATTGCGATCGCAACTGCACCACTAGCAATACGGATCCACGGCATAAACGAATAAGTAAACAGTCTACCTAGTCAGAATAGACCGATTCAGCAGCGAGGCACGCTCTCCACCAATGGATCTCTGGATTGGACCTGATCTGGGTCTAGCTCAGACCTAGATCAGGTCTAGTGACTGAACTATATCTAGACAGGCATCTAGACAGGCGTTGAGATCAGGTTCTCCTCCCACTTACGGGGGGCGCTAGCACGGCGAATGTAGCGCCAAATCTGAGTCGCCGCCAATGTACCATCGGCCACCGCCACAGTCACCTGGTTCAGACCCTGTTTCAGATCCCCCACGGCAAAAATCCGATCGTGGGTGGTTTGGCCCATATTATTCGTCACCAGATTTCCCCCGTCCCAGGTCAGGCCCTCAATCCCCTTAAGATACTGATTGTGATAGATCGAACCCATGTTGATCAGACCAGTGGTGGCCTCCACAACGGTGCCATCCTGCAGCTCTACACCGCTCATCTTGTGGTTTTCTCCCAAAATTTGAGCGATGGGGGCTTCATACAGAGGGTACCCATAGTCCGCTAACTTTTGCTTCATCTCAGCCCCCACGGTGAAACCATTGGTGAGCACCGAAATATAGGGGGTAAACCAATTCAACACAAAGGCCACATCAATCTGAGATTCCCGACTCACCATGACCACGGCCTTCTGATCCCACATGTCAAAGCCATCACAGATCATGCACACATGGAGGGTATAGCCCGCATAATCATAGACATTTTGCATGTTCTCCAGCTCAGGCAAAACATCAATCACACCAGAGGCAGCAATCACATATTTGCTACGTAGGGTATAGAATTTACTGTTTGTCTTTCCCACCTTGACCTTGACCGCAAACGTATCTCCCTCGTCGGTCACCTCTTCCACAAAGGCCCGCAGGTGGTCGGCCCCCCATGCCAAGGACTGCTGCACACCATGGCTAAGAATGTCACGTCCCGGCGTGTTGGGATCTAGACCTAAATAGTTACGGGTGTCCTGCATCCATAGGGAACGCCCCTTACCTTTTTCAATCACCAGACATTTCAGACCGTAACGGGCCAGGTAGATAGCTGCTGATAGACCGCCCATGCCACCACCGACCACAATGGCGTCATAGAGGGTATCCAGATGATTTTCAATATTGGCACTCGATAATTTCATGGGTTGCTAACCTGCCCTCAGCAGGTGTCAATAGTCGGGATGGGTTAGATCGGGAAAATGAGAGAACTCGACATAGATATAGATACGGAAGGCAAAGAAGACAATACTGTGAGCCTTCTTTGCCTTCTTGCTTGACCTTCTTTTTTGGCCTTCTGACCTAAAATTTAAGCGTAACGCTCAGATTTTAGGATGGGTTTTAGGATGGGCTTAAACTTAACCCACAAACTCTTTAATCGGCTCGGAAACACCCGGAGCATCTACGCCCTTCAGGTAGGCCAACATGGTGTCAGCATCAGAAACCTCAAAGGGGTCAATGGGGCAGTTGTCACCAAAGTCAGGCTCAGCAAATAGCTGCTCGATGGTCATGTCGTTAACCACCATGGAATAACGCCAGGAGCGCATCCCAAAGCCGATGTTGGACTTGTCCACCAACATGCCCATTTTGCGAGTAAATTCGCCGTTGCCATCGGGCAGCAGCTTGACGTTTGTAGCGCCCTGCTGTTTGCCCCACTGGAACATCACAAAGGCATCATTGACAGAGATGCAGTAAACGGCATCAACGCCCAAGCCTACCATTTCGTCATACAGCGCTTCATAGCGGGGTAGGTGGTTAGAAGAGCAGGTGGGAGTAAACGCACCGGGCAGGGAGAAGACAACGACCTTTTTGCCAGCAAAGATATCTTCGGTGGTGGTATCCTGCCAGCGATAGGGGTTAGGGCCTTCAACGGACTCATCACGAACGCGAGTCTTAAATACAACGCTGGGTACTTTTTCGATAACAGCCATGATAATTCCTGTATTTTGCTTGCTAGGTGGATCGTTAGTAAAACAGATATGGCGGATTCAATAGCAAAATTGAACGGCCGCCTACCTAAACCAGAATAGTTCTTATCTTCAAAAATATCAACATCTAAGAATAATTCTGACTTTGAAGTCTATATTAGATAATGTGGATGCTACGATAGGGAAATATAGGTGCACTATAGACTTTACAGGGTCATACGGCTTGTATAGTCTGATGCAGCTGGTGCGTAAAATTAGATTTATATCCTCGTTCCCATCTAAACCTTGTGGTGATGTCTCAGCAGACAGAAGAAATTGTCAAGCTCCTCAAATCCAAGCATCTGCGCGTAACGCCCCAGCGATTTGCAGTCTATGCCAACCTGCTTGCCCGCGAGGATCATCCCACTGCTGAGCAAATCTTGAACGATGTCAATAAGGATGTGCCCCGGTCTTCCCAGGCGACTATCTATAGTTCTTTGCAGGCACTGCGGGATGTGGGCCTGGTGCGCGAGGTGCTCTTAGACGAAGGGGTATGTCGCTACGATGCCAATGTGGAGCTACACCATCACTTTCGTTGTAAGGTGTGCGGCTCTATTGAGGATATTCCCTGGGAGCGATTTCAATGTTTGGATACGGCCCAGCTGCGGCCAGGACTGACCGTGGATAACTATGAAGTGACGGTGCATGGAGTTTGCGATCGCTGCTAACCCGCACCAACCCCAAAGTCATCGCCTACTATCAGCAATTAATTTACCGTACCCCACTGCATCCAAGGGTTTTAACGCATCAGTTTTCATCCCAGAAATAAAACTTCAGCAGAACTTCGAAGTAATTTGAAGTCCGCAACACCATACTTTTGAACAGATTGACATACAACTAAAGGGTGGTGTGTCCCAACCTTACCGTTGCTGATTAATCCGCTTTCGCCAGCTGGACTGTGGGCCATTGGCCCAACCTCCAACCCTGGGTCTTGCCCAAGGATCAGCCACGTTCCAATCAGCCTTGAGTTGTCCCCTAGATATTTTTTCTAAACTCATGACAGCCCTCAATCCTATTCTGAATTTTCTAACCCAGCCTGCCAGCCCCGAAGTTGAGGCAATTTTGCCCCTAGCACTGACCAACTTCGCCGATGGGCAAGATGCCACATCCCTATTGCAAACTCTTAATGCCGCCTTCTTGGTCGTGTTAGCAGGGGAAACCCATCCCAGCTTTGCCACCGCCCAAACCTATTTAGATAAACTCTCCACCTCCCCTGATTGGGGCAAAGCGGCCAAATTTTACGCCCACAGTGCCCAGCTCATTACCCAGGAATTAGCACAAGCCTGCGCCCAAGATGCTGAACTAAACGCCAAACTAGACCAAATGGCCGCAACTTTGGCAGACGCCGCCGGAGATGACATCGCCACCGCCAATGCCGTTTGGTCCGTCCTATTTCCCGAAGGGACAGGCATTTGGGGCCAAGAAGCTGACCAGGTCACCCAGCTGCGTCAACAACGGACAGTCACCATTGACCAGCTCAACCCCCATCCCATTGAGAACCCCGCCCAGCAGGTCCTATTTACCTCCAATGCCCTGCTGACCATGCCCCTCGGGTCAACCGACCTGTCCAATTTTGATGCCGACTTCCAAGCCCAGCTCACCGAAGCAGCCGACGACCCCCAGCTCTACTGGTACGACCATCCCATTCCCATTGGCATCAGCGAAGAAAGCAACGAAATCCTCTACGGTCTTAAGCACCTGAACCATGCGGTGGAATTTGAGCAGCAGCAATCGGGCAGCACCGACAAGGTGAACTGCGTGCTGTCCGTATCCGTCACCCATGAGCGTTTACAAACCCTAGGCAAGAACTACCTAAAGCAGGTGCTGGCAGCCAGTGAGCCCCTAGCTCAGCTGAACATTTTTGCCTTTACCGAGACAGACACCAACAGTTTGGTAGAAAAGGTATTGCTGCCTATTCTGGAACAGTCTTCTGCCAGTGAAGATGCGGAGAAAATGCTGTCCGTTTTTGGGGTAGATGGTCGTTATGGCCGACACTACAGTTTCCTTAAGGCCATTGTGCCCCTGTGGCATGTGCTAGTGGACCCCAAAATCAAGGCCACCTTCAAGATTGACCTAGACCAGGTCTTTCCTCAGGCCGAGCTACTAGAGCAAACCGGTGCCACCGCCTTTGGCCATTTGCAAACTCCCCTGTGGGGTGCCACCGGCACAGATTCGGCCGGTCACCCCGTTGAGTTAGGCATGATTGCTGGCGCATTGGTGAACCAAAAAGATATCCATCAGGGGATATTTACCCCGGACGTAACCTTCTCCAATAGCAGTCTAGCCCCAGATGAATATGTGTTCTTTAGCAAACTGCCCCAGGCCCTATCCACCGAGGCGGAAATGATGACCCGCTATGCAGCGGGCACGGACTTTGATGGAGAGACTAAGGCCATTCAACGTATCCATGTGACCGGTGGTACCAACGGTATTTTGGTGGACAGTCTGCGGCGCTATCAAACCTTTACCCCCAGCTTCATTGCCCGGGCGGAGGACCAGGCTTACATTCTGTCGGCCCGGGGGCAGCAGCCAAACCTGGCCTATGCCCATGCCTCTGGTTTGATCATGCGCCATGACAAAGAAGGCTTTGCCCAGGAAGCCATTGCCATGGCTAAGGTGGGTAAGCAGGTGGGAGACTATCTGCGGATCTTGTTGTTCTCGGCCTATGCCAAGGCACTGCCCGAGGAGATCGGCAGCATTAAGTCAGACATTGATCCGTTTACGGGTTGTTTTGTGTCTCGGCTGCCCATCACGGTGGCTATGTTGAGATTCTCCCTCAAGGTGGCAACCCTGTTTAATACAGGTCAGTCAGACGAAGCAACTGAGTTTATCTACACGGGTATTTCCCAGTTGCAGGAAGGATTGGACTTTATCCAGGGTGAACCTAGCGACTTGGAAAAGACCTACGAGCGAGAGAAAGCTGGTTGGCAGTTGTTCTATCAGGCGTTAGAGACGGTGGAGAAAGCGTTGCACGCTGGAGAAGACTGGGCACTAGAGGTACAGAAAGCGGCCCAGGAAATCGTGGAGAATTGCCGCGTTAACTAGGATGAAGTGACTAATCCTGGGGCTTACTTAGGTCAGCCCTGAATCGAAGCCCGCAGGACAGCTATGTCTTGCGGGCTTTTTTTAAATGCCTAGAATAGGTAAGGATAGTGCTTTGTGGCCAAAATATAATGAGTTATGCGGCTTAGACTTTCGGTGAGACAGTACTTGAAGATTATCGGTGAAACGTTATGGAAAACCCTGTAAGGATTCGCAAAACTTGCCCTAGTGATTACAGTCCTATCATTAGCGTTCTTGATGCATGGTGGGGAGGGAGGCGAATGAGTGATATGCTTCCCAGGCTCTTTTTCACTCACTTTCGCGAAACAAGTTTTGTTGCAGAACTAAACGGCAAAATAATTGGTTTTTTAATCGGCTTTTTGTCGCAGTCTCATTCAGAAGAAGCTTACATCCACTTTGTAGGGATTCATCCAGACTTTAGAAAACAAGGTGTAGGGAGTGTATTATATAGACAGTTCTTTCAGACCGCTCAAGAGTTTGGCCGTGTCCGAGTTAAATGTGTTACTTCGCCAGTTAATAAAAGTTCAATTGCCTATCATCTGCATATAGGATTTGAGGCTGAATCGAGTGAGACTCAGGAAGATGGTGTGCCCTATCATTTGGACTATGACGGTGTAGGTGAGCATCGTGTACTATTCGTCAAGCATCTGTAAGCGATCGCCGTGTAAGATAAGTTATTGACCGCTGCCTACAGGCAATGGTCAATTGGGGAGGATATCCACATCCACCATACGGTTCCACACAGTCAGGGAGGAAGCAACCACAGCTCCAATTCGGTGGCCGTCCATTTAGTCTGCTACTCACAACTCCATCGATAAGCCATTGAGATTACTTGAGCCGTATACAGTGAAAGTTGTACGTACGGTTCTGAGGGAAGGGTGGGGGCCATATCTAAAACATCCTCCTTTACCCAACCTCGACTCCTCATATCTACAATGGTTGCAACTGAGACGTTATAATGAAATATTATATCTATCTTGACTCACATAAGTTGAAGTGATGCACTGGCAGCTTATGACGAGGGGAGCTTATTAGCTGCGACGAGATCGGGAGCGGGTATTGCCATGAGGGTAACGCAACGAAGATAATGAACCTAGCCAGTCATACCTACACGCTAGCAGTACATACGTACGTCGAAAAGCACATGGTTCTGTCTTTCTTGATATGGAAACTCATAGTAGTAACTTTTTGATAAGACATGAAGTTCCCTGAATCTCAACGTGTAACGTATTCCCGAAATCCTCTTTTAGAGGTGATTTGTCAACTTCGCTTTCCAAAAATCCTACGGATTGACACTGAGGTTCCGGTTGATTTTCAGGAAGCAATTCGTGCTGAATACCCAACTTTGAATACCTCTAGTGCCATTGAACTACCATTTTTGTCAAATCCTCAAACTAACTCGCCTCCTATAGTGATGGGTCAAGGATTGACTTACGAGTTTCTTGACAAGGAAGGAAAGTGGAAACTTGTCTTATCTAGTGACTTCATTGCTCTTTCAACAGTAGATTATGAGAAGTGGGAAGACTTTAGATCTCGTTTATCTTCTGCTATTAGCTTATTAGTTAAATATTATTCTCCTTCACACTTCACTAGAGTTGGATTACGTTATCAAGACCTCATTATCCGCTCGGAACTTGGATTAGAACAGCATCCTTGGCAAAGCTTGCTTCAACCTCCTGTATTAGGAGTTTTCGTCGCTGATAATTTGCCCGAGCATGATTTCACTGAAGCATTATCAGTGTTCGCTTTTCGTCTTGATTATGCAGATGCAGTTCTACGGGTTCGGTATGGTCTTGCTAGAAAAGATGGATCCGATGAATTGGGATATTTAATAGATGCTGATTTCTACACTGAGAATAACACGGAGATAAACGATGTCACTCACTCTCTCGACCAATTTAACCGAGAAGCAGGAAATTTTTTCCGCTGGTGTATCACAGAAGAGTTACAACAAGCTCTCCAGCCTAAACCCCTTACATGAAAGCAAAGAAAAATCTAAAAGAATACTTTTTTCTCTTACTTCGCTAACTCTTACAGATGACACTTCCTCAATACGTGAAGAGTATTTTCAAGCTTCAATTAATCATGATGAAGCTGTTCGGAGAATATTTCTGCATAAAGGTGTAGCAAATTTTCAGTATTTACAAGAAACAGGGACATCTACGTTTTCCTCAGTCCATTTTTCAACTCTAAATAGTATTCCTTATAAAGTTAAAGAGTGCTTTGACAGAATTTCTCATTTTCAGGAGGGTGAAAATAATTTATACGAGACATCAAGCTTGATAGCTGAGTGGTTAATGGATGCTCCTCATGAGTATCAAACATTTTTTGCTGGTTATATTCAAACTATCCCTTCAAAGAGCGTCCGAATTCTAATCGCGGCTCTTAGTGATGCAGAATTTTCGACTGATAACAGCAGTTTGGTTGCCTCTGTTAGTTCATTCATTAAATCTACTGACAAACGTTTAGCTCAAACGGCAGCAGCTTTTCTACTTATATGCGGTGGTAGTTTGGGTAAAGATTTTCTATTTCAAGTACTTGCTACTCAAGAATTACCTCATTCACAACTTGTTAGAGGCATAAGCAAACTTCTGAGTTAATGATGCCATCATTTCTTAACTTTTTTCAGCGAATTTATATATCTTTCGGGAGAGCTAAAAGTTCAAAACCCAGTAAGCTTTACCCTGAGAATTTAGTGCGCCTTTGTAGGAATCGTGTTGACTTCATTACTATAATTAATGAAGCAATTCATCATCCTAATCAAAGTTGGGATCAAGAACTTGTTGATAGAATTATCCAATTTGTTTTGGAGAAAGCAGATTCGGGTGTATCAGTTTATAGCTCAGCTACTCTTGACCCTCTAGATCATGGACATGCTTTTGCTGTTGTAGCAGAAGGTATGTCACAAAGTAACTTTCGTTCTACTAAAGGCTCTAAACGGAAATCTAGTTGTACACGTGGTTCCCTAATCATTCCAATATCTTGTCTTCCTAAAACTACTTATTATGACTTTACTCCTAAAAATAATCTGGACTTCTATCCAGCTAATCAACATCACTTTGATCTGACTATAAATGATGTCGAAGAACTGGCAGTAGCTCTTTTGGATGGGATCAAGCAAGGAAGTATAGCGTGGTCGATCCTTGGCAATGATGGAAAATTTACAGGAAGCTACCGACTTCAGGCGGCTATTGCTTACTCACATTGCCTTCAAGCTTTTGGAAAGCTAAATCCTTCTGCCCCTCCATCTGATTGGATAGATGGTAAGACAGTAACTGCCTCAGAGCAAATTGATACTCTTAAGTACTTAGCACAAACAGTCGCAGTTGATAGTCCAAACCCAAATAGCTAGGCTGAAATGATAACCTCTCATTTATTAAGCAATTCAGAAGTTCATAGGCTATGGTGCGGACGGGCGAGAGATCTTGTTGATGATGCCAGCAATTCTCATTATGAGAATGATTCTCACTCAAATGTCTGATTTCAGTGGCTTCAAATGGCTAGACCCTGCATTCTGTCGTCCAAACGATCAGGAGTAAAAGTCTTTGAAAGCCCTGATTTCAGTACAAATGTTTCAAAATGAGAATTGCTGTGATGATGCAAAGGTTATCTGCGCCACACAACTGCACCGTTATAATATCGAATCATCAAGATTCTCTGGATTTAATCGATGTTAAATATATTTGGTGATTTTGATATTTCTGATTTTTGGGAAGTATCTGAAGCTAACAATTCCTACATCGATGAACCATTGACTGACGATATGGTGCGCGAGATTGAATTGAAATTAGGGTATCGGTTGCCAAAATCTTATATAGAACTTTCGTGCCATCAGAATGGGGGTATCCCAAAGAATACGAACCATCGCACAACAAGTTCTACATCATGGGCTGATGATCATATTGCAATTACTGGTATTTATTCGATTGGAAATAAGAAGACTTATTCACTTGGAGGACCGCTTGGATCACAGTTTATGATTGAACAGTGGGGATATCCACAGATTGGCATCTATTTTGCAAATTGCCCCTCCGGCGGGCATGACATGATTTGTCTTGACTATCGAGAGTGTGGAATAGAAGGAGAACCGCAAGTTGTTCACGTAGATCAGGAATTCGACTACAAAATTACATTTGTTGCGCCTAATTTTGAATCGTTTATACGTGGGCTTGAAAATGAAGCAGCTTTTTAAGACGATAACAACGAATAAAGCATAACAACCGCAATGCGCCGAAATTTTGAAGTATGCTGTTTCTAGCAAAAATTATTGTTATCCCCTGAATCCCTCGCACCGCATAGAGTTTCAACTTTGCCTCACGGGCTGGACGAATATTACTCTCACCGGACAAAAGCACACTTCAACAATTAGCTCAGGCAACCTTGCCAGATGTCCCGCTTCCAGTCACCCCAACCGCTGCTTGCCGATCAACACCCCATCAGGAATTACCGTATCCGTATCCAACAGCATAATGCCCGGTGCCAAGATAGCCTCCCCTAAACCCGACGAGTCTGACCAAGCATCCAAGGCAGCAAACACTTTGCGACTAATCTGCTGCTGCCGACAATGGAGTGAACGAATAACAAATAGCTCTCCATTGATCAGTTCATGCCCAGTGCCTTCACTCTGGGGCAGTAATTCCAAATCCCGTATGGTCTATAGCACCCGTTCAGCAGTGTGACTCATGATTGTTTTGGCCCCCATAAATGAACTGGTGGTCTATGGTATATATATGCAGGTTGAGCTATGCAAGTTGCCTAAAATCTGAGGCATAGGGCAGACGCCGAATCGTCGACTAATCTAACAACACAGCCAGTTGTACAGATCCGAAGGTGGAATATGTTTACCCCTTTACAATAATTGCCGGGTATCAGGTCTCAGGTATATTAAGACGTGAACCATCCCAATAAACCCATTTCCCTATGCTCTACGCTATCGGTGTAATCGAAACCTACGGATATCCCACTGCGCTGGCAGCAGCAGATGCCATGGTTAAAGCAGGTGAAGTCTCCCTTTTAGGCATTACCCAGGCCGATAGCGGACATCAGTTTGTCACGATTCGCGGGCGTGTGGGGGAGGTTGATAGGGCCATGGAGGCGGGAATAAAAGCTGCTAACGACTGCCCTAATAGTGGACAAGTTATGTCCCACTACACCGTGCCACACCCAACTGAAAATATTGAAAGTGTCTTACCCTTACACTTCGATGAAAATTCAGAGCCCTTCAGAGTTTGACTTGTTTGACTGAATTTGTTTGACTTCGGAAAGTCCTGGCTAGGTGGGGAATCCGGAGCCAGAAGCCAGTGAGGCCCTGATTCCTGGCTCCTGACTTCTGAATACTATCCTTGGGAAAACGTCCCGCTTTTGAGTTGGTACTCAACCTGGAGGTTGCTTGCTGAAGACTATCCAGTTCTGGACATGGAAAAGGTTGATCAGCCTGCCACAGCATAATCCACCAACTGCACCAACCGCTGCCGCAACGTCTCCAACCCCAGCTTCTGCGACGCCGAAATAAACAACGCCTGGGGATACTCATCCTGTGCCAAGGCTAGGGTGTCACTATCCACCGCATCCAACTTATTAAACACCAACAAAATTGGCCCCGGCGTCGTCGGCATCTGCTTCAAAATCCCCATCACCGAACGAATGTGGTCCTGCCAGCAATCATGGGATAAATCCACCACATGGAGCAACGCATCCGCTTCCGTCACCTCTTCTAAGGTGGCCCGAAACGCATCCATCAGAGCCGAGGGTAAATCCTGAATAAACCCCACTGTATCCGTCAGCACCATAGACCGCTTCTCATGGGTCTCCGGATCCACGACCGACAGCCGCTTTGTGGTCGGGTCCAAGGTGGCAAACAACTGATCCGCCGCATAAATATCCGCATTGGTCAGGGTATTCAACAAGGTTGACTTGCCCGCATTGGTATAGCCCACCACCGCCACCGAGGGCACCTCATGGTGCTGACGGTTCTGCCTGAGTCGTGCCCGGTGGGCCTGGAGCTGGTTCACCTCCCGCTGTAACCGGGTAATCCGTTTTTGAATCGCCCGGCGCTCCGTTTCTAGCTTTGTCTCCCCCGGGCCCCGAGTACCAATGCCCCCACCCAGCCGAGACATGGCCTGACCACGCCCCGTCAGCTTCGGCAGCTGATATTCTAGCTGGGCCAGTTCCACCTGCAACTTACCCTCCCCCGTCCGCGCCCGCTGGGCAAAAATATCCAAAATCAGCTCCGTGCGATCTACCACCCGAATGCCGATGCGCTGCTCCAGGTTACGCACTTGACCAGGGGATAGATCCCGGTCGAATACCACTAAGCTAGCCCCAAGGGTTTGGGCTTCTAATGCCACCTCGTCGATTTTACCGGCCCCTAGCACCGTCTGGGGGTGGGGCTTCGCCCGCTTCTGCTGCAGGGTTTCTAAGACTTCCCCCCCGGCGGTTTCCACTAGGCGCACAATTTCGTCGAGGCCGCTTTTAAACCGTCGAGTGGACACCCGCTCGATTTGTAACCCCACCAGCAGCACTCGGTCATGGCTAGTATCTACCTGCTGGGCAATAAATAGGCGACGAAATTCTTCTTCTAAACTCTCGGTCAGGTCAACAAAGTCTTCCAGTTCCAAGGTGTTTAAATCTATCGGCTCAGACACGAACCAGCGCTCGGACTCATCGGGGACCAGATGGGCCAAATAAATTTCCCGAATATAGCCGGTGTCACCCCCACCCTTGCGCTGAAAGCCACTGCCCGTGAGGGTTAACATCACCAACGCATCTAACCGCTGGAGGGCCATGGCGGTTAAGTCTGCGTTGTCGGGTTTTTCGAGCTTCAGCTGGGTGGCAATACACCGAATCCCACTCAGACGTTCAGCGCCGTAGCGGGGCAACTCCATAACGGGAATCTGGGTCTGGCGAGGGGAGCCCACACCAACCCGAATCACATGGCCCCGTCGATCGATATAGGCACATACGGGTTGATTGATATCGGTACTGATGGCCGACAGGCGTTGGGCAAACTCAGAACTGGTAATTTGACTGCCTGGAATGCGGTCCTGGTAAAGGCGACGGAGTTTCTTTAGCTGGTTCGGTTTTAGACCCTTCAGCTCGCCATAGATGGTTTCGATAGGCCCCTGGGGAATGCAGCAATGTTCCTTATTTTAGCCATGGCCCCGAAACCCAGCACAGGCCAGTCTTAAATTGAAACGTTGTGGATTAATTGACGCAGGTCTAACTGATTGAAATTGCCTATATATTGCCGATGTATCCATGGACGATATCAATGCACGATATTATTTTTCTATGAAGTTAGAATAAACTGTCTAAAGTGCGCTAGCTGATATAAACCTTGTCCACGTCCAGAATGGCTTGTTCACATCCAGAACGGTCGTTTTGCCCTAGGAGAAACGACCAGTTTTAACTTGGACTTGGTTCGGTCCCTGGTTCGGCGATGCTGGTTTGCATAACCCGTGGGTGGGTGGTAGCTTGCATTTGTGCCAACTCTGACTTAGTTTCTGACTTACATTTCAGAAACTGATCACTCGGTCACCAGCCATTCCCTGTAATGGTAGACGAGCGTAGGAATCCGCTCCTAGGTTGTTAATTCCCCATATGAACATGAGCACCGATATAAATTCCCCCGAAGAGAACGTGACCACTGAAAGCACAACCCCTAACAGCACGACTACTGATGCCACTGAGCAGGCCAAGGAAGTTTTGGCTAAGGTTGCCAGTGTCCTAGGGGATGCCCCAGAGTATGTGGTTGAGACTTTTAAAGAGTACAAACGACCGATTACGGTAATTGGTCTAGTGCTCGGTGTGCTGATTGGGATCAAGATGACCTTTGCTATCTTGAGTGCCATCAATGATATTCCAGTCCTCGCTCCTACCATGGAGTTAATTGGGTTGATCTACACTGGCTGGTTTCTCTATCGTTATCTCCTCAAGGCCAGCAATCGTAGTGAGTTGCTCAGTAGCCTGGGTGAGGTAAAGGACCAGATTACGGGTAATAAATAAAGTTCAACAGTAGAGTTCAACTTCATCAACCAACTTCATCAACAATGACGATAGCTGGAGGCCAATGCCTGCGGCTATTTTTTGTATGGGCTCAGCCCCATTTGCTGGAAACCCACACCTGACCGCCATGGCAAAGGTTCCCTTTGGCTTTCTATACTAGGGAAACTGAGAAGCATCGCTAAAAACCATACCTACGAGAAAGTCCCCTAAAGAAACCCATGGAGCTAAATCAGGACATCATGAAAGCGGTCGAGACCCTGGGCTACCGGGTGACTGCGGGTGATGTGGCCGCTAAAACTGGATTGAATATTAGCCAGGCGGAGGCGGGGGTGCTGGCCCTAGCGTCTGCCACCCAGGCCCACATGCAGGTGGCGGAGACGGGGGATGTGGCCTATGAGTTTCCTCGGCAGTTTCGGAACACCCTGCGTAATAAATATTGGCAATTGCGCTGGCAGTCGACCTGGGCCAAGATTTGGGCAGTACTGTTTTACCTGATTCGCATTTCCTTTGGCATCATGCTGATTACGGCGGTGATGCTGGTATTTTTGGCGATTATTGCCATCATGATTGGCATGCAGTCCCAGCGGGATGAGGAGGATCGCGACGGTGGGTACGGCGGCGGTATGGGGTTTAGTCCCTGGCTGTGGATCGGTAACGATTGGTTTTATTGGTTTAGCTATGGACCCCAGCGCCGTTACGACCGCTATGATCAGGTGGGTGGGGGCCGCGATCGCAACCGCCGTGATTTAAACCTATTAGAGGCAATCTTTTCGTTTTTGTTTGGGGATGGCGATCCCAATAAAGATTTGGATACGCGCCGGTGGGGTGCGATCGCAGCCGTCATCCGCAACAACCGAGGGGCTGTCGCCGCCGAGCAATTGGCACCCTACCTAGACAATGCCAACCTCAACGACGACCTAGAAGACTACGTGATCCCGGCTCTGAGCCGCTTTAACGGCCAACCCAAGGTCAGTCCCCAGGGCGACCTAGTCTACTACTTCCCCGAGCTACAGGTCACCACCCAAAACTCCCAACCCCAGTCGGTCCCCGCCTTTCTCAAAGAAACCAAACGCCGCTTTACCAGTGCGGCCCCCAACCAAGTCGCCATTGCCATTGGCCTGGGCACATTGCTGGTGGTAGGGTCCCTCTACCTCGCCTTTATCGCCGCCGGTTGGACGACGGGCTTTGTTGGTCTGGTCTATTCCCTGTGTGATTTATTTTTGGCCTACGGCATTGCCTTTCTCGGCATTCCCGCCGTGCGCTATTTCTGGATGCAGCGCATCAACCAAAAAATTGAATCTCGCAACACCCAGCGTCAGAGCCTAGTAGGCAAGACCATCCAGCGCAAACTGGACTACGCCAAACAGTTTGCCATCCAAACCATTGTGGGCAAAGACAACCTTGCCTACACCACCGAAACCGATCTGATCGACCAAGACATTGCTAACCGAGACAAAATCGACGAAGAATGGCGTCGACGCCTCGAATCGTCCTAAATCTGTATGTAGCAAATATCACTCTGCCACGCCGGAAAATACGCCAACCCTCAATTTTCCTTCCGTACCAGGGGATTCACCAGATCATTTAGGCCTTCACCGATCAGGGATAGCCCCGTCACCATGCCGGTAATAGCCAGTCCCGGAAACAGAGCGGTCCACCAAATGCCCGTGGGCAAGGCATCCAGCGCCTGACGTAAGGAGCTGCCCCACTCAGGCACCTCATCCGGCAGCCCCAAGCCCAGGAAACCCAGGCCGCCCAAAATTAGCACCGCATCCGCCGTATTCAACGTAAACAGCACCGGCACACTCTGCACCACGTTCAAGAATAAATAGCGGGATAACACCGCCCAGGTGGACGCCCCCATGGCCTGGGCCGCCTCCACAAATAGCTCCGTCTTGAGGCTCACGGTGTGGTTACGCACCACCCGGTAATACTGGGGCACATAGGCAATGCTCAAGGCCGCTGCCGCATTCACCACCCCCTTACCCAGAATGAAGGCCAGGGTCACCGCCAGGAGCAACACCGGCAGGGTGTAGATCGTATCCATAAAGAACAGCAACCCCCGATCCAGCTTCCCCCCCAGGTAGCCGCTGACCATGCCCAGGGGCACGCCCACCACCACACTCATGGCAGTGGCCAGCAGCACCACCTGCCAGGCGGCCCTAGCCCCAAACAGCGTCCGCGAGAAGACGTCATAGCCCTGACGGCTGGTGCCAAACCAATATTTGCCAGACGGCGGCACATGCACCGGATTTTCCAGCGTCATCAGCGGATCCTGAATCCATCCCCAGCTCTGGAGCAACGGCGCCCCTAAGGCCACCAGCACAAACAAGAGGGTGATCACAATCCCCGTCCACATGAGGGTTTTAGAAATGGTCCAGCGTTGCGATCGCAGAGTTTCCGCCATAGCCATCCGAATAAAGTCAGGTTTCATTGTCTAATGGCAAGGGCCCAGGGGAAAGGGTCATTATGGATTACGCTTGGCCAATAGGGCCTGCATCAATTCCTGAAACCCGTCCCCTGCTTCCGCCTGGGTAATAAACGCTGGATGATGGTCCAAGGCATCTAGATAATGGCGGACATTGGCTACCCCCACCGAATGGGGAAACTGGGCCGGGTCAAACATACTTTCATCATTGGGGCTATCGCCAACGGTCAGGACCTGGTGGTGGGCCAGGCCAGGAAACTGCTGGGCAATCACCTGGGTGAGGCCGCTGGCCTTGTCCTGGGGTAAGGGTTTGATGTGGCACTGGACGGTGCTATAGGTAAAGCCCCAGCCGTTGTCATAGCAGTTATCGGTCATCCATTGCAGATCCTCCAGACTCAGGCCCGTCACCTCAAAGGTCCAGTCGGTGAGCCGGAAGGGATTGTCGCTAGACTCCTGAAGCTGGGGGTATTTTTGTCGCAGTCGCTGAAATTGTTGTAACAGCAACTGTCTGTGGTTGACCGCCAGGGGCTGGAGGAATGTGGGATATCGGTTTTCTTTAGTGAAATAGAGCCCACCATTTTCTGCGATCGCCAGCACAACCGGCAAATAGTGCAATAATCCATGCACCCAGCCCGCCGAGCGGCCGGTGGTAATCAACACCGGCATACCCACAGCCCGCAGCTGTTCCAAGCTCACAAACAGAGCATCCTTAAACTCTTCGGCCTGGGTGAGGGTACCGTCCATATCCGTTGCCACCAGACGAATCTGGGCCAATGCTTGGCCACACTGCTCACTGGTCAGGGCCTGTAACCGATTTACTGCCATTATTTTTTTACTTACACCGATTGCCAGAATGACTATTACCAAGACACCGATGGCCAAAACACCGATTACCCAAACTCCCTGGCCAGTCATTCCATTGCCACGGCCATAGTGACAGACAAGCGCTAGATTTTGATTAAGGAATTCCCCCGATCTCAAGAAACTGATATACGTTAGAGGCCAGTTCTTGAAGTCCCTGACAGCAGGGGTACAGCTCAGGCGGATCATTTATGGAAATAAATTGATCTAACTAGGAATCTGATAATTTATGCAGATCGCCGATGCCAAGGGTAAAGACGTCCTATAATCAGGCCTTTCCCACCGTCTAGGTAAACCCCCTCCAGGTAAATCCCAGCAATATAACCCCGTCCAGGCAAGCAACCGTAGTCCAGTTAACCATGGCAGAACTCGTCCCCGATCAACGCAACTACTACTACCTTCTCGAGGCGGAACGAGCCGGGATCCATAAACCGATTCTGGCGGGCCTCTATGCTGTGCACCAAGCCCCCCGGTTAATAGATGGGGAAACCGGCCTAGGCATCGCCGCTGCCAATAAGGTGCCAGTAGACCAGGTCAATACCTTTCCCGAACAGGTACAGTACGCCGCCAACACCCTGCGGGGATTGACCAGTACCCTGACGGCGGGGGGCTGGAGTGGGAATGACCTATGGGATGCCGCCAAGGGACGCTATAGCGATCGCTTTATTGAGCGCATTGCTGAAGGGTATATGCCATCTGGATCTGAGGCAAACTCCGCCCGATTAGAAAGCTGTAATGCAGAAAAGCTACTGGCGGCCTATGTCGAAGATATTAACTATGACTACGGTGCCCAGGAGCTGCCCCATAACCTGGCCGACCTAGACGATGAACTTCTGGCCCTCGCGGACCGCATTGCCCCCAACTATGGTCGCTTAGACTTTCAGCGCGAAGCCCTACTGGAAGTTGCTCGCATCTGGCGCAAGCTCGACTCCCATCAGAGCACCATCCAGGCAATGAATATACCCCTTACCAATGGTGTGGCAGACGAAGCAGCCCTGGATAAGGGGCTGACGGACTTTATGCGGCAGATCTCCCGGTTTTACTCCGGCTATCCCCACCAGCGCGAAGCCCTACTACGGCTGACCCAGCTATGGAGACAGTTGGACTCCCGTGAGGAGGCCATTGATTGGTTACAAACCCATGACCCAAGGGCTGAGGAAACGAATCTCGACATTGTAGACCCAGCCCTGATTGCCTTTGTCCAGAGAATTCCTGACAATTACAAAGGGGATGGCTATCAACGATTTGCTCTCACCGAGGCCTACCGCATGTGGAAGGGGCTAGACTCACGCCCCACTGCCCTCAGCGAACTGGGAGCTAGCCCCCAGTTTCTTCGAAGCAATAAGGACAACCCCACGGCCCTAGCCGCTGCCGCCAAGGCCGTGGATCAATCCCTGATCAGGTTTATCGAAGACATTCCCAAGGTCTATAAAGAAATCGAAGAACAGCGAGAAGCCCTGATTCGTCTGGTGCAAATCTGGCGCAAGCTCGATCGACGCATCGATGCGATTCAGTCCCTATTTGATGATGTGCGGGCCATGACCCGCGCTAACCGTAACTCCATCGATGCCGCCCCACCCCCCAAGCCCATACCCCTGCCACCGCGTCCGGCCCGTTGGACGCCTCACAACATTCAGATGGGGGCCTCCATTATTGCCAATGGCAGCTTTACCTGGGCCGAAGCCACCCATGGTGGCACCCGCATGCCCCCCAACCAGGCTACGGTGGATAGCATGGTGCGAATTGCTACATTGGCCCAACAGGCGCGCGATCGCATCGGCCGTTCTTTTCGCATCACGAGCTGGTATCGTCCCGCTGACATTAATCGCCAGGTGGGTGGGGCCTCCAACAGTCGCCACATTGTTGGTGACGCGATCGATTTTTATGTAGATGGTCTCTCCGGCGATCAGCTTTACTGGGCGCTTGATCCCTGGTGGCCTGGAGGATTGGGACGTTATACTAAGTTTCCTAACCTGAGTCATTTAGATGCTCGGGGATATCGCGCACGCTGGCGTCACTAATTGCACCTAGGTCTATGGAAACATCACATAGATTTTATTCAGCTTTAGATATATCCCCTTAGTCCGGAAACCACCCCCCAGGGCATGCTAAATGTAATCGGATAGCACCAACCGCCTAAGCTATGTCTAATCCTGTTATTGAGCTCAATCCTCTGGTGGCTCAGACCCCTATCACCGTGGCCCAGCCAAAAAACCCATGGATGTATACATCGATCGGTCTGGCTGTGCTGTTGATAATTTTGGGTGTTCTTTCTCAGCTACAGTTTGCGCGAGTTCGCAAAAAGCTGAAGTTTGAAGCCTATAAAAATAAGGAATTACATAAACGGGTAAAGCTAGCGCTGACCACCATCAGCAAGATGGAGAAAAACCCGGACCTAGTTCATTCCCGTGATTTCAATCTGGATTACCTCAGGATGCGCATGGAGGAAACTCATTTCCATGCCTCCGTAGTGAATCAACTTAAGGTCAAAGTTAAACAGCGGGTGACCCTGGCGCTCCGGCCCCAGCCCCAACAACAAGGCGTAGTGGGCATTGCCTCTGGCAAACCCCGAGCGGTGGATCAAATCTTTGATGTGGAATATCAGACCGTCCAAGATTCTCAAGCCAAAAAACGGGTGCTTTTCCGCATTCAAATCAAACTGGTGAAACTGCCCACCCAGGCCACGTCCATTACGGTGCAAGAAATTATTGACTGTATTGAGAACTTCTTGAGCCCAGAACGGGACGAAAAATTCTGGCAGCCCACCTTGTTGGGGCGTTTGGCTACCATGCAGTGGGACCAAAAGGCCAAACCCACTCCCCTATTGGTATTGGAACAAACCAGTGAAGGGGTGAATGTCACCTTCCGCAGCACGACAAATCGAGTTGCCCTCTAGTTTTTTCTAATTTTTATTGAGAGTTTTATAGCAAACGTCCTAATGCATTGGGACGTTTGCGCGTCGCATGGGTGGTACAACTTAACGCCTTAAAGGGATATGAATTGTCCTAACCAATGTGACCAAAGCTATATTTAGAGAATGTAGCAATCGGCTGACAACCTTCAGCCGATTGCTACAGCCTATGGCGTTAAGACGACAAAGTCCTTAGGGTTAGCGGATGAACTATGCCCTTGGCCATTAGTTGTGACAAGCAGGGGAGTGGGCTGCTTGAGGGCATCCTGCATGTCATCGGTCACGATCTGCCCCAGACGCTGTCGCAGATCGGGCATCACCGCCAGGGCCCGAGTCCAGTCAGGAATTTCGGTCCCTGTAGGATCTTTGAGGTACTCTTCACCGGCGTTGATAATCACTTCTTCAAACCGTTCGAGGGTGTTTTCCTCCTGATGACGGTCGTACTCCAAACCATTGAATTTGGCATCGACAAAGTACTGGCGCGCCAGATCTTGAGCCTCACGACGGAATTTGATCCGCAGCGATCGCAACTGATCTTGGCCAATCACCACCTGTTCGGTTTCCGTTAGGCTACGGAGCACGGATTGCAAAATATCCCGGCACATTTTTTGTAGCCCCTGATCGGGGGACTCCCCTACGGACTGATGCTTATGGTCAAAGGTGCCCAGATCCACCTGGGCAATGCGCTTGAGGGCGACATTGCGATAGACCTCGGCCAGTAGACCGACTTCTAAGCCCCAGTTGGCCGGAATTCGGGTGGTGAGGGCGAGATCGCGGGTGAGGGCGAACTCCCCCGATAGGGGATAGCGATAGGCGGACAGGTAGCAGAGATAGTCCCGATGCCCCCACACATCCATCAGGGAGTGGAGTAGGGGCGCAACGAACAGGCGCGTCACCCGACCATTAAGTTTGCGAGGTTCATGGCTGATACGGGCGTAGTAGGCCTTAATAAAGGCCAGGCCAAACTCAGGCTCCAGCAGGGGAAATAGCAGCTTGAGAGGGTAGGACCGGTCATAGGTGACGATGTCCGCATCGTGGAGGGCGATCGCCCCCGCATGGAGCGTGGCTAGACCTAACCCCAGCCAGACCGCCCGTCCCTTACCCCGGTGGGCCAAAATATCCAGGCCCCGTTCCTTCAACTGCTGGAGCAGGCCAATCATCCGGGGACCGTTTTCCCAAATAATTAGGGTTTTCTGCGGTAAGGGCCGAAAAAACTGGACCGCATTCCAATACTGTTCCGCCGTATCCGCATAGAGGCTGACAATCACGGTGTTGACAAAGGCGCAGTCCTTAAGATGATCCCGAATGCGAGTGAGGGCAGGCCGTTCCAGCTCTTCATACAGAGAGGGAATCAAAACAGCGGTAGGCGTATCGCGGGTCAGTTCCCTTGATCGTTCTTCTAGTCGCGATAGGTCGCTCCCAAAATCATGAATTGTAGTGATTCGTTCCTGCTTATAGTCCATTGGATCGTAGACACCCGTTAGCGTTCAGTCACATCATAGGGAAGATTCTAGGTAAATAGTGTCCTCAACGCTACAGCAGTTTTCTGGAGCAGCCGAGTGTCTCATGGAAAAGCCCGGTTTATTCCAAAAACCGGGCTTTTACGGGCTGATAGAACAACCTAGCGCCACCACGTAATACCGCCATGTAACACTGCGGCCTAGCGCGGTCCAATCACGCAGCTACCTAACGCAACCAATTTTTTAGTCGAGATGCCACTTGGGGACGACGTAGTTTACGCATAGCCTTGGTCTGGATTTGGCGCACCCGCTCCCTAGATAGGTTAAAAATGCCACCCACCTCTTCTAGGGTGTGGGGTTCTCCAGTGGTCAGACCATATCGTAGGGAAATAATGTCCTTCTCCCGTTCAGTCAGGACCTCGGTGAGGACATCGGAGATTTCCTGACGCATCATGGCTTCGTTCATCCGAGACTCGGGGGACAGGGTGGTGCCATCTTCCAACAGCTCCATCAGTTCCGTATCTTCGCCTTTACCAACCCGATGGTTGAGGGAAAGTGACTTACGCCGGACCTGTTGTAAACTCCGCAACTGCTCGGGAGTGAGGTCTAATTCACCGGCCAGCTCAGCTTCGGTGGGGGCACGGTTCAGTTGCTTTCGGAGTTCCCGCTGGGTCTTTTTGATTTTGTTGAGTTTTTCCACAATGTGGATGGGCAGCCGGATGGTGCGGGCATCATTGGCGATGGTCCGCGTAATTCCCTGGCGAATCCACCAGTAGGCATAGGTGGAAAACTTATAGCCCTTATCGGGATCAAATTTTTCAGCCGCTCGGTTTAACCCCAGGGCTCCCTCTTGGATTAAATCCAGAAACGGTACACCTCGGTTTAGATAGCGCTTGGCTATGGAGACCACCAGGCGTAGATTGGAGCGAATCATTTTGCGCTTGGCGCTGCGAGCATATTGCAAACGATGCTGGAAATCAGCTTCGCTACAGTCCAGCGCATTAGCCATTTCCAATCGGCTGGGGGGGCGCTTCAGCTGTTCAGCCAGCTGATTGGAAATGGCTTCTATGTCGGATAAAAACTTGACCTGACGAGCCAACTCAATTTCCTCATCCGCCTTGAGGAGCGGGTAGCGGGCCATCTCCTTAAAGAAAGCACCGACGGCATCATCAGAGAGGGTTTTCTTATAGGCAGACGCAACTTCAGCGGTCAGCTCAGCGGTGGGATCAGCATTGAGCTCATCATCGGCCAAGCCGTCCCAACTAGGAGCATTGGCGTCTTCCCTAGACTGAGGGTCCTGATCAGGAATGTTCTGGGTTGTGGATGCTTGGTCTATATCATCAGTCCAAGGTTCAATTACTGCCGTTTCCGGGGAATTAACAGAAGAAGCCATAGTTCCGCAAGAAAAATCTTTGCCTGAAGGGTTTTAAAAACGTAACCGTGGAATGCCGCTATCGATAAATTTAAAGGAGGCTGTGGGCAGCTGCAATTACACTATACCAAGCCCATTTTGAAGCGCTGTCCACCATGATATTTTTTGAACGATGAAAACTCTTATTTATCAAGGTTCTTATAGCTTTTGTAACGATTGGTTCCATTCATTGCAACTTGTAAAGTTTTCATGACATTGACGACCTAAAACAGATTCAAAATCCCCCTATTTTTTTATCTTTCAACTAACAGTTTAGTGCATCTATTTCTTGTCTGACAGCTCTTTAGAGGCTTCTACAGACGTTTATATTTATTGCTAGTTTAGCTTCCATGTCTCAGCTTGAATCCCTTGTTCTGAAGCCCTTTGAGTCTGTTGAGGTGTTGGTGGACTGCCCCGGTGCTCAAGGGCTTTATACCTATCGTATTCCTAGTGATTTCAGGGTTGAGCCTGGCGATATTGTCAGTGTGCCATTTGGGGGACGTCAGCTGGGTGCGATCGCAATTCGATTGATATCGATGGCATCGATATCCGACCTCGATTACCAACTGCGGAATGTTGATAGCGTCGTCAGCCACGGCTTTCTTTCTAAAGATTATTGGAAATTATTAGAACGGGTGGCTAACTATTACCAGACAGCCCTAATTCAGGTGATCCGTACGGCGTTACCACCGGGTTTATTGGGCCGTTCTCAACGCAGAATTCGCCTCCTGACACCGCCTCACCCCAGGGCCTTGTCCCCTGCCGCCCCTGACCTCACGCCACCGGCCCAAGCCCTACTGGAGGCCCTACGTCAATCCCCTCGGGGGGATTATACCTGGCGCTATTTGCAAGGTCAGCATCAGCAGGCCAGGGTGGGGCTGGGGCAACTCCTCAGCCAGGGCTGGGTAGAAAGCTATTTGGCCATGGCCACCCCACCTCGGCCCCAACAGCGCCAGGCGGTGAGTTTGGTGCACTCCGGTGGGCCTGCCCTAGGGCCTCCAGCCCCCGATGCCTTACCCCCAGGGATAGGCAATGGGTCGGACTCCCTGACCCATCGTCAGCAGGAAATTCTGCTCACCTTGCAACGCTGCGGTGGAGACCTGTGGCTCAGTGATGCCCTGCAACGGCTGCGCACCACCAGCACCACCCTGCAGCGGTTGGCCGCCAAAGGATATCTCACCATCCAACCTCGAGAGCAGTTACGGGTGGGCAGTCATTCCCAAGCCCCAGCGGATCGGCCAAAGCCCCTGACCCCGGAACAAAGTTCCGTGGTGGCCGTTCTCCATGGCCTCAAGGGCTACGCTCAGGTACTGCTCCATGGAGTAACTGGTTCTGGGAAGACCGAGGTCTATTTACAGGCCATTGGCCCCCGCCTAGGGGCAGGCAAGTCAGTATTAGTGCTCGTCCCCGAGATTGGTTTGACCCCCCAGCTGACCGACCGGTTTCGCGCCCGCTTTGGGGCCCAGGTGTGTGTTTACCACAGTGGGTTGTCCCCAGGGGAACGCTACGACACCTGGCGACAGATGCTCCAGGGGCAGCCCCAGGTGGTCATTGGTACTCGCTCCGCTATTTTTGCCCCCTTACCCAAGCTGGGGATGATCGTGCTAGACGAAGAACATGACAGTAGTTTTAAGCAGGATCAGCCTGCCCCCTGCTATCACGCTCGCCAGGTGGCCAAGTGGCGGGCGGAGATGGCGGATTGTCCGTTGATTTTGGGGTCGGCAACACCTGCCTTGGAGACCTGGGCGGAGATTCAGCCTCCCCATTATTTGGCCCTGCCCCATCGAGTCCATCAACGCCCCCTGCCCCCAGTCACCTTAGTGGACATGCGCCTGGAGCTGCAGGCGGGGAACCGATCGATGTTTAGTCGTCCCTTGCAAACGGCCCTAGAACAAATGCAGGCCAAGGGCGAACAGGGACTGTTATTTATCCATCGGCGGGGCCACAGCCGATTTGTCTCCTGTCGTGACTGTGGCTATGTGATGGAATGTCCGCATTGTGATGTGTCCCTGGCCTATCACCAGCCCCAGAATGAGGGTCCGGCCCACCTGCGGTGCCACTACTGTGGATATGGGCAGCGCCACCCGGAGCAGTGCCCCAGTTGTAAATCTCCCTATCTAAAATATTTTGGCAGTGGCACCCAGCGGATTGTCCATGAGTTACAGGGCCGGTTTCCGGGACTGCGCTGTCTGCGGTTTGATAGTGATACTACCCAGGCAAAGGGATCCCACCGCGCCTTACTGGAGCGGTTTGCAGCAGGGGAAGCCGATGTCCTGGTGGGGACTCAAATGCTGACTAAGGGGATTGACCTGCCCAATATTACGGTGGTGGGGGTGGTGGCCGCCGATGGACTGTTGCATATGTCCGACTACTGGGCGGGGGAACGGACGTTTCAAACGTTAACCCAGGTGGCGGGCCGAGCGGGGCGGGGCGAGCGGCCAGGCCAGGTAATTTTGCAAACCTACACACCTGAGCATCCGGTGATTCAGGCCGCGAAGGACCATAATTACCAAGCATTTATTGACCATGAGGTCGCCCATCGGCAACAGCTGGGCTATCCGCCCTATGGTCGGTTGGTGCTGTTACGGTTGACCAGTCCCACGGAAACTGAGGCAGAAACAGCCGCGCAGCAATGTGCGGCAAAACTACGGCGGCTTCTGCCAGCCATGGGAGATGATCTGGGTAGTGGGTTTGGCGATGCTTCAGGTGATGCTTCAGGTGATGCTTCAGGTGATGCTTCCCGAGACAAATCACCGTCGATGGACGAGTTGGGAAATATCCTGGCGGGCCCCGCAATTCTAGGTCCCACTCCGGCACCCATTCTGCGGGTGGCCAAGCGCTATCGCTGGCATGTGTTGCTGAAACTGCCGTTGGATATGATCGTGCCGGATTTGACGTCGTTGCGATCGCACCTGCCTAAATCCGTCAGGCTCACCATTGACATTGATCCCTTGAACCTAAGTTGAGGACTATAGGGTTGATCAGGTTAGTCAACCCAATGGATAGTCTTGAAAGCCTCAAATCTCAGCTGTTACCCTGATAGGCCAATAGCTGAATGCATCAGACATTGGCCCATCACTGGTAATCAAACCTAGATATTCATATCGCGCCAGGACCATTCTTCGATGACGGTTTGGACTCGGCTGGCATGGATTTCCAGGCGAGAGTTTTGATAAGGAGCTGTAGCCAAGGCTGGGGTTGACATTACCAATACAGTAGTCAGAACTCCACCCGAAACTTTAGCTGAGGTGTTAAAACGTTTCATGGGGACCTCCTGGTATCAAATGAGACGGTTTTGACTACTAGTATGAGGATTTAGTCTGAGATTTTACTGAGGTATTCCTAAACCATAGTTAATTTTTGTAGCTTTAGATACAGATGCTGTTAGTCCGTTATGAGCGGACTAACAGCGTTTAGCTGCTGTGACCGGGTCTGGGAAGATCACGCGAACCGTTTACTGAGGTGGCAAAAGCACCTGATCAATCACATGAATAATTCCGTTACTGGCCTCAATATCCGCAGTAACAACATTGGAACGATTGACGGTTACCCCAGACCCAACAGAAATAGTTAGGGGAATACCAGCAACAGAATCCACGGCCCCTGACGAAAGCTCAGTTGAGCGTACACTTCCAGGGACAACATGGTACGTCAAAATTGTTGCTAATAACTCCCGGTTCTCCGGCTGATACAAACTCTCAATGGTACCCTTGGGCAAACGACCAAAGGCATCGTCTGTAGGTGCAAAAACCGTAAATTCTGTCTCTCCATTTAACACACCCACCAACTTGGCGTGCTTCAGTAATGCAGTCAAAACATTGAACGAATCATTGGTAGACGCAATGCTGACAATGGTGTTACCAGCATGTCCATCTTTTGCTTGAAGAGAGACTACCTCTTTTGCTTGAACTGCAGGAATAGTCAACGAAACAGCCAAGAAACTGAGCAAAAAAGTTATCTTTTTTATGTTGTTCATGAATGAATAGCTTAATAACGGGCTTTCATTAGATATACGACACCCAACCAAAATTGGATTGATTGAATTTTGAAACTCCAAGTGCATCGCCCATAGCTTTTGCAAATGAAGGGTTTCAGCAATACGCCCTCATTCATCCAGAATATTTTTTTAGCTATCCCAGTCCCCGAAATCAATCCCCAAAATGAACGGTAGGTTTAAACACTGCCCTCTAGGACGGCGGGGCCTTTGGGGATGGGGGGGTCGACGACCGCATCGACGGTGATGATGACTTTGACGGGGGTGGCATTGCAAATGGTATCCGGCACAGTCAATTGCACGTTGCCCGCTTCAGTATTGTTAAACTCGCCGCAAAATATGGGGGATGATGTCTCACTGGCAACTGACCAAAGACGATAGACCTTGTCTTGGGGGAGTACGGGCAAATTGTGGGAGACCAGCTGCACCTCTGAATGGTTGGGCAACGTGAGCAGGCTACCAGAGGAGGTTACAGCATCGCCAGTGCCCTGCAGGGAATATACCAGGGCATTGGGCTGTCGTAGGATTTCTACAACGTTCTCCAACTCAGGTTTAGTGGTGGCCTCTGCCAACAGTTGCTCTTTTAATGTTTGAATCTCGGCTTGGCGAGAATTGATTTCTGTCTGTAGGGTCATTTGCCGTTGCCGTAGGCGGTAGTTGTCAACTCCCACCACGGCGATCAGCACAGCAGCAGCGGCGGCGGCACCATACCAAGGGGATCCCATAGTGCGTCTGGGACGATGGCTTGAGGCTGGCCTCCGGGCCTCAGTTTGGCGAGGGTGCTGGGTAGCGGCGGCGATGACCCTGTCCTCTAACCCTGGCGGTAAGGATTGGGGCTCTAGGGCATAGGGAAGCATGCCCAAGGCTTCTTGGTAGGCCAATAGCTCGGCCTCGAGTTCAGGGCGCTGGGCCAACAGTTCTTGCAAGGCGGACTGCTCCTCCGGTGACAAATTACCGAGGGCATAGCCTGCTAGTAAATCATGCCAGTCAGGCGGCGGGACTGAGTTGGATGACGAATCGAACGACATAATAATTTGACAAAAAAGAGTAAATGGGAGTGCTGTGGTAATACGTTAATAACCAGACAATAACCAGACTTAGAGGCAAGTTTCGAGGGTTTGGCGTAGCTTGAACAGGGCTTGCCGAGAGCGGGATTTGACGGTACCCAGGGGGATATCTAAGCGCTGGGCGATTTCGGATTGGCTGAGACCTTCGTAATAGGCAATTTCGATCACCTGCCGTTCCCGATCTGATAGATTTTCTAGGGCCTGCCGGGTGCGTTCTTGTCGTTCGTTGAGGGTGGCCATATCCAGGGGCGTGGGGGAGGCATCGGCCATCATCACATGCCATTTGTGCAAACGTTGACGATGGGATGTTTGCGATCGCAACTTGTCAATGGCACGGGATCTGGCCAAAACCACCAAATAGCGGCTAAGGGACCCTCGGCCAGCTTGATAGGCATCTTTTTCCCAAAGCGTTATGAATACATCCTGGGTGATTTCTTCCGCTTCTTCATCACTGTGGAGAATACGACGGGCCAGGGTATACACCAAACCGCCATAGCGTTGATATAACGTTCGCAAAGATTCTACCTGGCCAGCCCGCAGGGATGCCAACAGATCCGCGTCAGAAGATATGGGATCTGATACCGTACCCTCCCAAGATTCAATTGGCCCCATAGATTTAATCCGATACTCCAAAGCTTGAATCGCCATCATTCATAACATCGGCTAGGGCCGATCCGATACTAAGTATAGTAAGCCAGTATTACGAGACAATTGACTGCACCTAATAGAAAGGGTACGGAGTCGATGGCGCGTTAGATTATCAGCATACAAAAAACGGCTTTGATTGGCCCAGCCTGCAGTCAGCGCAGATAAAAGCCAACATAGGCCACCCCCATCAGCCCAATGCTACCGATGAGTAGGGCCTTGAGCCATCGCGATCGCAACAGTTTCCATACCGGCCAACTAGCGATTAGCACCAGGCTCAATTCCACCAGGGCCACCACCGCACCATGGTGGTCGGGGTCCCAATAGGAAACTGGACTCTCAAACCGAAAGTTACTCAGGGGCCAAAAATGGCGGTGGCCGTCGTCCACATGGAGGGGCAAATCGGCCAGGCAGTGAAGAATCACGCTGGCCGCCAGAAAAATAATGACATGCCCCCCAGACCGCCATTGGGGATACCGCTGGCCTAACCAGAAGGCAATCCCCATCGCCAGCAGCGCCAGGGGAATCGAATTGCCCACGTCAAATACGGTTTGCCAAAATGGCTGGTAGTAAACCTCTTGCCAGATGGTGGCTTCGTCCATCCGGGCCACTAGCTTAGCCCAGGCATAAAAACCAAACATGGCTAAATCTGGCAGCAGCGCCCCCCAAATGATCGGACTGTTCATCTGCGATCGCGACTGCCGCCCCAGGAGTGCCAGATTAAGAATGACGTGGCTAGGAGTATTCACAGCTTCCCCTGCACTCCTTGCTCGACAAACCAATCAATCAGCTTTCTAGCAATACTCAACTTGCCTGGCACCGGGGGCAGGGCATCTGGGGAAAACCAGTCTGCCGTTTCGATTTCCTTGGGGTCAATGACAATCTCTCCACTGGCGTAGCGGGCGGTGAAGCCAATCATCAGAGAATTGGGAAAAGGCCAGGGCTGGGAACCAAAGTAACGAATATCCTGGACTTCAATGCCCACTTCCTCACGCACTTCCCGAGCTACGGTTTCCTCTAAGGATTCACCCGGTTCCACAAATCCGGCCAGCACACTATACATCCCCGGTCGAAAGCGCGGCGAACGGGCCAGCAGCACCTCCGAACCACGGGAAACCAACATGATCACGGCGGGAGATAACCGGGGATATTGGCTCAGGTTGCACTGAGGACAGCGTTTGACCCGCTCATGGCGGGATTGCTCCATCGGAGTGGCGCAACAGCCGCAGTATTGGTGGGTGCGGTCCCAGTCCACGAGCTGAACGGCCCGACCTGCGATCGCAAACAAAGCATCCTCCAACTGGCCATGGAGTTCCCGCAGTGGTTTCAAGGCTAAACCCTTAGGTACGTCTAGGTCCGGGGTCAGCTGGGCGGCATAGCAAGGGCAGTTGTGGAAGGTGCCGAGATATTGCGATCGCACCACCTCTACCCCCAACTCCTCTAACCGCACCACCCAGGGCACCCCAAGGTCCATGGCCGCCCCTGGTCCCACTGAAACCTCTGGCCCCTCTTGCTGCCCCTCGCTCACCAAAATCCGAGATCCACAAAACCCAAACCACCACCCCGCTCCATCAGCCACCATCGCCGGGTCGACCCCCGCGACAAATGCTGAAGACACCGCAAATGGATTCATATCACCAACTATCAAGTTATTCATGCCCCCTAGCAAGTCCAAACTGCCTGCGCTATCTTACGTTAACGCCTTTCCCCATCACCCCTGCCCATCAACCCTGCTATCCCCGCTCCTCAATGACAATTTTTTCCCAAATCCAGTTAGGTCAGGCCCTCGTTATCGGTGGCAACCGAGGCATTGGCCTCGGCTTTGTCCAGCAGCTCCTCAACCATAGACAGTTTGACCAAGTATTCGCCACCTATCGCACCGCCAGTTCATCCACCGAGCTATTGCAACTAGCCCAGCACGACGACCGGCTCCACTGCATCGCCATGGACCTGACGGACGAAGCCCAAATTGCCCAAGGATTGTCCCAGCTCCAAGCCATTACCCCCCGGCTACACTTTGCCATCAACTGCGTTGGCTTTCTCCACGATGGGGCCATCACCCCTGAAAAAGCTCTGCGCCAGCTCAACCCCGAGCATCTAATGCGCTACTTCCAGGTCAACAGCATTGGGGCAGCACTACTCGCCAAACATCTGCAGCCCCTACTCAACCACAAACAGCCCAATATCTTTGCCACCATTTCGGCCAAAGTCGGTAGCATAGAAGACAATCGCCTGGGCGGCTGGTATGGATATCGCGCCTCCAAAGCAGCGTTGAACATGTTCCTCAAAACCGCTGCCATCGAGTACGGTCGTCGGTGTCCAGCCACGGCCATTGTCATGCTCCATCCCGGTACGACAGACACCCGGTTATCAGAACCTTTTCAACGGGGCGTACCACCCGAAAAGCTTTTCCCTGTCGAAAAAACAGTCAGTTTATTAATGGATGTTTTAAGCCACATCACCCTAGACGACAACGGTTCTTTTTTCTCCTGGGATGGCAGCCCTCTACCCTGGTAAAGCACAGCAGCTGATCCCTACAGCCAAATCCCCTGCCGCCGAGACTCTTGTCTTCCATCTAAAGATGGATGGTCCATCCAGCCTTTAGTTGCATTGCCTTGTAACAGAAAAGTATTTTCCTTGACCAAATTTTATAATTTTAAGCTCTGGTTTTTGAAGTTTTGCAAGAGACATTGGCGTTTTATTACCCTGTACCTAATTCCATGCCACCAGTCGATAGACTACAGTCAGTCTTCAGAGATTAGGACCCTCTGGAGTTCAATACCGAACCGGTTCCTTTAAAAGCACCTATACTAAGGCCACTCCATGTTGTAGCTGTTCTGCTGACTGGGGTGGCTTTAGCATTTTATTTTTTAGCTTTCCTTAACCTTTTCACTAGGGTTTTCTTAGTAAACGCCCAGTAACCTAACCTCGGTTGGTTAACGCTAGGAAAGGAAGGAGTCCTCGGATGGAAGCTTGTGATTTAAAGGTTTCTCCCAGGACTCAAGCACGGATATCACTGCTACGTCGGCCCCTAGGGATGGTTCTGCTGGGGACAGGTTTGCTAGTTGCCTTGGGTAGTGGGCTGTTGTTATACGGTACCGCGGCTGTAGATACAGAAGTGACATCCCAGTTGGCCTTTAGCCAAACATTAGAGAGTGGAATTGGCCAAGCCCTGGCCAGTTTACCTTCTCCTGACATTGCGACTATTGTCTTCAATTTGGATGCTGATCCCTCTGAGTCAGAGACTCTGAATGACAGCTTAGGGGGTGACAGCTTAGATACCCGCCAGAAAAATGGTGTCCCTGGGTCAGATTACAATTGCCTACCAGCATTCCCAGCTGATCCTTCCATTACTGCCCTGGGACAAAATCTCTCCACCTGGAGCAATCAGGTTAACCAAAGTAGTCAGAGTCAGGTGTCCCAGTGGGTAGCCAATATAACAGCCCAGCTAGAGGCGGCTGATTGGCCTCAAATCCATGGGCGCGCTGAGATCGGTCGGGTACCCGTGATTATGTACCACGATGTCCTGGCTGAGAAGGAAGTGTCCTTTGACATTACCCCCGAACGCTTAAATGCTGATTTCCGGGCGATTCAAGCCCAGGGGCTAACGCCCATTAGCCTGGATCAGTTGACTAACCACCTGAGGACTGGTGTACCTCTGCCGGAAAAACCTGTTGTCTTGACCTTTGATGATGGCTATGTCGGCCACTATAACTATGTTTATCAGTTAGCTAAGTACTACAACTATCCCATTGCCCTGTCTATTTTTACCGACAAGGTGGATGGCAAAATTGTGGGCCGTTCTACCGTTACCTGGGACCAGTTAGAGGAAATGGTTCAACATCCCCTTGTTACCATTGTGTCTCACAGCGTGACCCACCCGCAAGACTTAACCAAACTCTCGGATGAGGATTTGCGCCATGAGCTGGAAACATCTAAAGAGCGGCTAGAAAACAAACTGGGTATTCCCATCGACTACTTTACCTATCCAGAGGGTAACCACGATGAACGGGTGGTGGCAGCAACAAAAGCTGCAGGCTACAAGGCGGGCCTAATCATGAATGAGCTTTCCGGTCAGTTTGCTGGAGCCTCAAAAAATCTATTGACCATTGAACGGTTTGGAGAATCTCGCTTTGCTGAGGTGATTGCATCCGCCTGGGGTGGTCCGCCACTACCAGGGTTCGAACCTGCCTTGACCTTTGAGGCTCCAGTGAGGAAGTTAGCAATGGAAATCGACGAGATTTCCTTCACCCTAATCAGCGGTGGCCGCCCCCAAACCATCCATGCAGATAGCCGCTATCCCCTGACCGAAATTGCTAACGAGGCTGGTGCCGTCGCTGCCGTCGATGGTACATTCTTCTCCTTAGAATATCTGGATTCCAACACCATGATTGGTCCAGTCCTGAGCCAAAACACAGGGAAGTTTGTCCCAGGTAGCGAAGGAGACATTTATAAGCTCAAGGATCGTCCCTTGGTTTTGATCAGTCCTCAAACGGTAGAATTTATCTCTTTTGACCCTAAGCAGCACAATACCCTGGCTGGCATCCAGGCAGAAATGCCCACCGTAACCGATGCTTTTGTGGGGGGGAGCTGGTTGGTACGGGAGCAGGAACCCCAGCCTGCCCACACATTTAAGAATTTGTTTGCCTATGAAGAACATCGATTCAGAGCATTTTGGGGCATTAACTTCCAGGGACAGCCTGTGGTGGGGGCCACCCATGGCAAAATCGATTCAGTGGGGTTAGGCAAACTGCTGTTGAAAGCCGGGTTCCAAACTGCTGTCATGTTAGATTCTGGTGCAAGCACCTCTCTGGTCTATGAGGGTGAGTCACTGGTTGCGTTTGAGCCTCGCACAGTGCCCCATGCTGTGGTCCTCGTCACCCAAGGAGGCGTCTGTGGTATTTCTGGCTAGATGGGACAAACTATAGGCACAGACTAGATCGCACAGACTAAATGAGACAAACTATAGGAGACAGGCTATACAAGACAGGCTAAATGGCACAGACAGAAATAGTGGTTATCGGTAGCGGGATTGGGGGGCTGTGCTGTGCCTCACTCCTCGCCCGCTATGGCTATGACGTGGTGGTGTGCGAAAGCCACACCATTGCCGGTGGGGCGGCCCATGGGTTTGAGCGGAGCGGCTTTTTGTTCGATTCGGGTCCATCCCTTTATTCGGGCCTATCCTACAGTCCTTCCCCCAACCCCCTGCGCCGGGTCCTAGATGCCATTGGCGAAGATGTCACCTGGCTGCACTATGACACCTGGGGGTGTTGCCTGCCAGAAGGAGACTTTGACACCAGGGTGGGGGCAGAACATTTTTGTCAGGTTTTGGAAAACCTCAGGGGTCAGGATGCGGCCCAGGAATGGCGTGACCTCCAGCGGGTGATGCAGCCCCTAGGTGCGGCGGCTATTGCCTTGCCCCCTGCGGCCATGCGGTTGGATCTGGGGGCGCTCCGTACGATCGGGCCCTTCGTGCCATCTCTCCTCAAGCAAGCACCCCAGGTAGCTAAGCTCACCGGTCCCTTTAGCCGCATTATGGATGGGATAGTGCGGGATGAGTTTACGCGACACTGGTTAGACATGTTGTGCTTTTTGTTGTCGGGGCTGCCTGCTGAGGGAACGATTGCCGCTGAGGTGGCCTTTATGTTTGCCGATTGGTATCGCCCTGGCGTCCAGTTGGATTATCCCCAGGGGGGGAGTGCGGCCCTGGTGGCGGCCTTGGGGCGCGGCTTGAAAAACCACGGTGGCGATCTGAGGCTCAATGCCCATGTGGAAGAAATTTTGTTGGATGGGGATCGGGCGGTGGGTGTGCGGTTGCGCAATGGCCAGAAGATTCATGGGACTGAGGCGGTAATTTCGAATGCATCGATATGGGACACCCTGAAGTTGTTACCATCACTGCCGCCAAAGTTAAAGCGGTGGACTAACCAGCGACAGACGACTCCTGAGTGCGATAGCTTTATGCATTTGCACTTGGGCATTGACGCCACGGGGTTAGACCACTTGGCTTGTCACTATATTGTGATGAATGATTGGAGCCTCGGTGTAGATGCGCCGCAAAATTTGGTGTTGATATCGATTCCGTCGGTGCTAGATCCAAATTTAGCTCCCGCTGGGAAGCACACGATCCATGTGTATACGCCGGGGAATGAACCCTATGGGCTGTGGGCGGGCATGGATCGCCACAGCGCTGACTATGCTCAACTCAAGCAGCAGCGGGCCGAGGTGATGTGGCGGGCGTTAGAACGGGTTATTCCGGATGTGCGATCGCGTTGCCAAATCACCCTCATCGGCACCCCCTTAACCCATGGCCGGTTTCTCCGACGACACCACGGTTCCTATGGTCCAGCCATCAGAGCAGGGCAAGGCATTTTCCCTGGACCGCGCACCCCCATAAAAAATCTATGGTGCTGTGGTGATTCTACATTTCCCGGCATTGGTCTCCCTGCCGTAGCTGCCAGCGGCATGATCTTGGCAAATACCCTTGCCCCTGTTAAAAAACATCGAGCTATGCTGCAAGACATTGGTGTTTTGAGTGCCTAAAATATATAACTTTTCCCCATCTCTGCCGCTTATAAAATACTCGATACAGTTACTGGAGCCCTATTTGTGAATTTACGCCTTTATTTAGATACTGCTGATGTCACAGCCTGGGAAACCTGGCTACCGGTGGGTATCTTTTATGGGGTCACCTCTAACCCGCTGCTGTTAGAACGAGCCCATCTCCCTTGTACGGTTGAGTCACTTACCCAGCTAGCATCAAAGGCTTTTGAACTAGGTGCTAAGGAAGTGCAGCTGCAAACCTGGGGAGACACCAAACAAACCCTAGTGGGCACGGGAAAAGCTTTAGCCGCAATCGATCCACGAGTGGTGGTAAAAGTGCCGATCACCCAGCTGGGGACGGAGGCCGCTGCCGCCTTAATCGCAGCGGGGGTGAGGGTTACACTGACTGCGGTATATGGGGTACCCCAAATTTTAATTGCGGCGGCCCTGGGGGCAGACTATGCCGCGCCCTACCTGGGTCGAATTAATGATGCTGGTGGCAATGGTCGAGAGGACTTAGCCCAAATGCAGCGGGCGCTGGATGGCGTGCAAAGTTCCACCCGAATTCTCACCGCGAGTATCCGCGATGTGGAGGACATGGCATATTTGGCCACCCAAGGCCTGGATACATTTACGTTTTCTCCTCAGATCGCTGAAGCTCTTTTTAGCAATCGGCAAACAGCCGCAGCCACCGCAGCCTTTGAAGGAGCTGCTAAGACCATGGGGAAAAATGGTGCATACTAAAATCTTTGTGACGACAAACTCTCTGGTGCCTGCATGGGAACTTGCAACAACCCACCCTGTGGAATGATTTTAGTGTTTATGCGATCAATATGCGGTCAAATAGATACTATCGATGCTGAATCTGACAACTACTTCGATATTCTCGGTAGTAATGTGACGAGTGGCAGCGATGAAAATTTTGTGGTGTCTGCACGGTAACCTGCAGCAGCCCATAGTCTGGGAAGTCCTCTCCTATGCTCTAGAGCAACCAGGAAAGGACTTTTTTATACAGTCTGTTAGCCTTTGGGAAACCCTCAGCTGTAACTGCTGGGATTGGGCTAATGGCTTTTGTGCCAGGGTTCGTTTGGCTTCCCAGGTTAGTTCGCCACAGCATTATTTACTCGGATACTCGCTGGGGGGGCGCTTAGCGTGGCATGCATTACTAGCAGCTCCTGAATTATGGTCAGGAGCCATGATTGTAAGTGCTGATCCGGGTAGTAATCATGGTCAGCTTAGGCAAAAAAGTTTAGAACGCGATCGCATCTGGGCCAACCGCTTTCTCACAGAACCTTGGGATACCCTACTGGCCGAGTGGGATGCCCTACCCATCTTTTGCCAACGCCCTTGCCCCACCCCCCGACCAGAGTCTGCCTTTGACCGTCAGAAACTCGCCCACGCCTTTGAAGCCTATTCCAAAGGGCACATGGAGGAGCTGACCGAGCGACTGTCATCCCTATCGGTCCCCATCACCTACATTACCGGCAGTGAAGACCGGCACTATAGCCAGCTGGGGAAAACCCTACAATCCCAGGTTGCAGCCCTTACCCACATAGAAGTCAAGGACGCTGGCCATCGAGTGCCGTGGGAACAACCAGATGCGTTTCTCATAATTCTCAAGGAGGTCCTAGAGCTTGGAGGATAAATGGTTGCCCCGATGGCGACAATTATTTGATAAGGATAGGTTTGCATTTCTTAACTAACTAGTTACAATTTTCAATATATCGATTTCAAATCCTGCACCTAGCTTTAAGTCAATGGCATTAAAATCCCTATCAATACTTCTCCTAAAGCCCAACGTTAATTTGAATCTGTTGGCCCAAGCAACCTTGGCTATCGTCAGGGTGACGGTTAGCATCATGATGGTCCACAACGGCTTTGATAAACTGGCCGATATCGAAGGTTTTGCGGCCGCCTATGTCGAGTACCTGGGCTTACCCTTTCCCATTTTTCTCAGCTATGTTGCCGCTTACACTGAGCTCATCGGTGCTCCCTTGGTGGCCTTTGGCTTACTTACTCGACCCGCTGCCCTGGGCTTATTTAGCACCATGGCGGTGGCAATGTACCACCA
Organism: Leptothoe sp. PORK10 BA2; assembly: GCF_034932105.1. Lineage (NCBI taxonomy): Bacteria > Bacillati > Cyanobacteriota > Cyanophyceae > Nodosilineales > Cymatolegaceae > Leptothoe > Leptothoe sp. PORK10 BA2. The sequence continues at coordinate 41,102 of NZ_JAYGIG010000129.1, forward strand.
CATTAAGGTAGCGGGTCTCAGCCTTCCCTACCTAGAACTGTCCGCGATCTACGCAGCTATCTTTTTGTTTTTTGCCGCCAACGGGGCTGGGCTGTTTTCGGTGGATGCGCTGCTCACTTACTGGCTAAATAAGGGTGTTTTATCGGCTAAGGCCAAACAGTTGATGAAGCTGGAAGAGAGTTTTGAAGCATCTTCCGTAGATCAAGTGACTGTCAATTCCTAAACCCAGTGCATCAGTTGCTCAAAGCGAAGGGACCGTACCTGCGGGTGCAGTTCCTTCGCTTTTTTCACTGGTCAAGTTCTGAAAATCGAACAAATCCCGGTCGGCCAGCTGGGACGGCGACACGTTTTGAATACTGCGAAACAGGCTTTCAGTCCGCCCCGGAAACTCCGTTTCCCACTGTTGCAACATCTGTTTGATATTCCCACGCTGCAGATTTTCTTGGGAGCCGCAGAGGTTGCAGGGAATGATGGGAAAGTCGCGATAGCGGGCGTAGCGAATAATATCATTCTCTGGGCAGTAGGCCAGGGGCCGAATGACAATATGTTCGCCGTTATCTGTCCGTAGCTTGGGCGGCATGGCCTTGAGCCGTCCGCCATGGAACATATTCAAAAATAGGGTTTCCACGATGTCATCGCGGTGATGCCCCAGGGCTATTTTGGTCGCTCCTTCTTCCCTAGCCACCCGATAGAGAATCCCCCGTCGGAGTCGAGAACATAAGCCACACATCGTTTTCCCTTCGGGGATAATCCGGGTCACGGTACTGTAGGTGTCCTCCTCCACAATACGGTAGGGTACGCCGACGGATGCCAGGTAGTCCGGCAATATATGCTCTGGAAAATCAGGCTGCTTTTGATCCAGGTTGACCGCTAGTAGCTCAAATTTGACGGGGGAACTCCGCTGTAGCGACATCAATAGGGACAGCAGGGTGTAGGAGTCCTTACCCCCCGACAGGCACACCATCACCTTGTCCCCTGTTTCGATCATGGCGTAGTCGTAAATCGCTTTACCGACTAGGCCCCGAAGATGCGCTTCCAGTTTCTTTGCAGTTTTTGAGGGTAAGGTGGCGACCATAGAGATGGCTAAAGGAGAGGAGCTTTGATATTTTACGCTATCTCCCCGTCTGGCCCATGCCCTGCGACGTATATTAGGAGCCTAAGTAACCTGTGCTTCATCAAGTAAAACGTGCCTGTGATATTAGTTAGCAGGTATTACTGGCCACAGGCCCCTAGGCAACGACTATAAAAAATCGTATTAATGTTGGTGGATGCTAAGGATCAGCAACGCCCCGAATTAATACCCCTTGAAGGAGACATCATAATGTGCGGAATTGTCGGTTATATAGGCACTCGCGCCGCTAGCGACATCTTAATTGAAGGATTGCGCAAGCTGGAATATCGGGGCTATGATTCAGCCGGTGTGGCCACCATTAGCGAAGGCAAGCTCAACCGGGTGCGGGCCAAGGGGAAGCTACAAAACCTGCAGAACAAGCTGGACGGGTTGGCAGATCCCGCTCGCTTAGGCATTGGCCACACCCGCTGGGCCACCCATGGTAAACCCGAAGAACGGAATGCCCATCCCCACATCGATGGCAGTGGCCGGATCGCGGTGGTGCAAAATGGCATCGTCGAAAACTATCGGGAACTGCGGGAAGAGCTGATGGCCAAGGGCTATGAGTTTCATTCTGAAACCGATACGGAGGTGATTCCCCACCTGATTGCAGACTATTTGGCAAAGGGGGTGGAGGGTCCCCTGGAGCATGAATCCAAGCTGCTAGAAGCGGTCCGCCAAACGGTTCAGGATTTGGATGGGGCCTTTGCGCTGGCGATCATCAGTGCGGATTTTCCCGATGAGCTGATTGCGGTACGTCAACAGGCTCCGCTGGCGATTGGCTTCGGTCAGGGGGAGTTTTTCTGTGCATCAGATACACCGGCGATTGTGTCCCATACTCGGGCGGTTTTACCGTTGGAGAATGGTGAGTTGGCAATGCTCACACCCCTGGGGGTGGGGATTTACGATTTCACTGGCAGAAGGCTGAAGAAGCATCCCATTACCCTCAGCATTAGCCCCACCATGGTGGAAAAGCAGGGCTTTAAGCACTTCATGCTGAAGGAAATTTATGAACAGCCTGGGGTGGTGCGCACCTGTTTAGAAACTTACCTGACCAGTGGCTGGACGCCGGAAAGTGAGGGTTCTCCCATTAATCTGGGGCTGCCCCCTAGCCTGTTGGCGGACCTTAACCATATTCAAATCCTGGCCTGCGGTACTAGCTGGCACGCTAGTCTCGTCGGGAAGCACTTGCTGGAGCATTTGGCGGGTATTCCGACGGTGGTGCACTATGCTTCGGAGTTTCGCTATTCCCCCACGCCGATGATTGCCCATGCCCTAACCATTGGGGTGACCCAGTCGGGGGAAACGGCAGATACTCTGGCGGCGTTGGAAATGGAGCAAACTCGCCGGACAGAACAGGGTGGAGAAGCCCTTGCCCCTCGTATGTTGGGGATTACCAACCGACCTGAAAGTTCGTTGGGACGATTGATTCCGAATGTGGTGGCCACCCATGCCGGGATTGAAATTGGGGTGGCGGCGACGAAAACCTTTGTGGCTCAGCTGATGGCGTTCTACTTCCTGGCCCTAGAGTTGGCCTATCAGCGGCAGACGCTTTCTGGCCAACGGCTGGCTGAGATAATCGAGGGCATGCGCCAGTTGCCAAACCTTATGGAGCAGGTGATTGAGCAGCATGAAGGGGATACGGAAAAGCTGGCCCACAGCTTTACGGAAACCCAGGACTTTATCTTTATTGGTCGGGGGGTGAATTACCCCATTGCTTTGGAGGGGGCCTTAAAGCTGAAGGAAATCAGCTACATCCATGCGGAGGGGTATCCGGCTGGGGAGATGAAGCATGGGCCGATTGCGTTGTTGGATGCGAAGGTGCCGGTGGTTGCGATCGCAGTTCCCGGCTCCGTCTACGACAAGGTCCTTTCCAATGCCCAAGAAGCCAAAGCCCGCGACGCCCAGCTGATCGGTGTGGCCCCAGCCAATGACCCCGAAGCCGAGCATACTTTCGACACTCTGCTGTCAGTACCCACGGTGGATGAGCTCCTGTCTCCCATGCTAACGGTGCTGCCCCTGCAGCTACTGTCGTATCACATTGCCGCCCGACGCGGTCTCGACGTAGACCAGCCCCGTAACTTGGCAAAGTCCGTCACTGTCGAATAGGTCACACCCATAGGTCACAAGGGTTTTAGCGCTCATCGATGGTGTGAACGATGGGCGCAAAGCTATAGATTAACGGTCTTCTGATGGTTTGATACCACTCAGTGCATAAACAGTGGTGGTCGCCGTACGTCCCCGTAGCTGAATTTGGGCTTTTTCTGCACTAATGGTGCAGTGATCCGCCACATATTGATAGGTGGTCTCACTCATCAAAATTGGATAGGGAGAATTCTTAGTCAGAGTCTTCGTCATATCCTGCAATCGGGCGGCAATGTTGACCGTGTCACCAAAGAGAGAATAGTTCGCTCGGGTGCGGCTACCCACCGTACCTGCGACCAAGGCCCCCGTATGTAAGCCGACGCCAAATTTCACGGTGGGTAAGCCCTGGGCTTTAAATTCTTGATTTAAGTCTTTAAGCCTTTCCGCCATTGCCACACTGGCCTTGACTGCATTTAAGGCATCCTGTTGAATAGCGTCTTCCCCGATGCGAGCTACCGGAGCCCCAAAGGCCGCCATAATGGCATCCCCAATATACTTGTCCACCACACCACCATGATCCATGATGCATTCGGTCATGACTTCAAAGTAACGGTTGAGCCAAGATAGGAGGACCGCTGAAGGCAATATTTCAGTAATGGTTGTGAAGCCTCGAATATCGCTAAACAATAGGGTTGCCGTTAATTCTTGGGAGTGGATTTGGCCCTCAGTCAATAACTCATCCTTGTGTTGCCAAACAAAGTCAGCCATTTCTGGAGATAAGCTGATGGCAAACAGCTCCGTTAACGCCTGGCGTTCTCTTTGCTCTGCGATCTGAAACAGCAACAGCCCTAAAAATGTGGTACCCACGGGAGCTGCCATGGGGAGAACCAGACCGGCTCCTACAAAGCAACCGTAGATCACAGCAAACCAAGCCGGAATGAGCCCAACTATAAATAACAACCGCCCTCTAAGTTTTAACGGTCGGATCACCAAACTGCTACCGACACCACAGACGACGGTCAGGATTAAGGCCCAGCTATAGGGGAGCGATTTTAGAAAACGGTCATTGAGGAGATTATCCAGTAGGGCTGCATGGAGGTGAACGCCTGAGTCAGGAATTTTGCGGGAGAATGGCGTTTTAATCGGGTCTTCTATGTTCCCAACTACACCTGTTGCCGTATAGCCGACCAATATAATTTTGTTTTGCAGCTGCGCAAGGACATCATCATTGTTCATGACCTCCTGAAAAGACAAAATGGTCAAGCCAAGGGTATGATTGGCATCACTGGACTGGTCTGAAGTTATCGGTCCTGGCCAATTGATCCAGATAGGTTTATTTTGGTCAAACGCTTCTAGTCTTTCAAACTTCTCCACTCTTTGTGGAGGAACTGTAGGGGGATCTAATTCGGTGGTCAGTGAAGAGTTAATAGTACCCTCTAAACTAGTGTAGTACTGCCTTAGTAGGGCAATGGCCAAACTATCAAACACACCCTCGCTATGACGCTCGTAAAGAAACGCCCGGCGACTAATGCCATCGACATCGGTAATATGCTTCACATGACCAACCGAGAAAAAGCCCTCAGCAGGTTGGGTAATACTTTCAGTGACATCAATCATTTTTCCTTGGTTATCACCCCCAACTGCCAAGACAGCATACGGGTTATAGGTGAGAGCTTCGGCAAATGCTGCATCTTCTGGAGTAGCCTCAGGCATCAGAATGTCGAATCCTACGGCTGCAGGTTGAACAATTTCGAGCCGATACAATAATTCTGCGTAGAGATCACGACTCCATGGATAGCTGCCATACTCCTGCAAACTAGCATCATCAATCGCGATGACCACAATGTTATCGTCCCACCCTATGGGGTGAAATTGTTCGCGCGTGGAGAACAAACGAGTATAGACTCCTCGCTCCAGGGGACTCCAAGCCCCCAAAACTGTCAGGGCCACCCCCAGGCCAGCGGCGGCCAAGCCAGGGCCAAAAAACATATAGAGCCACTGCTGTCGTTGCGATCGCACAGCCCTACTCTTGCCCCTAAATTGGTTCAGCCACTGTCCCATAACCTACCTATCCAAACTATCTGTGCTGCTGAACCTAACATGCCAATCCCCGGCATCTACACCTCGCCGTAACTGCTCACGCCAAGTCATTCTACCCGAGGAAAAACCCTATGGATACGAGTTTCTCCCATGGGATTCTGAACCATGATTGACACTACACGGCGATAACGAACAGCAGAAATAATCTGATCAAAATAACCTGCTCGATCCACAGGAATCTGTTGATCGTTAACCCAAAGAAGATTAGCGGCGTCGACAAAGCCAGCCATATAAAATCCCTCCTCTCTCCATTCATAATCTTGCCATCGAATATCTAGCTCCCGATCCAGATCTTGGGCTTCGGTGGGGGCCGATCCAGGATAAATGATGGACACCTGGCCTGGATTGACGGCAACCCTTGAACCTTGAGCCCCTGCCTCCACCTGGCCTTCGAGGGCGGCCACATTGGTTTGTCCCTCCTGATTGACAGAGATCCCAAAGTTGGTACCCCTGACAGCGGCCACACCGCTGGGGGTACGCAACTCTAGGCGGGAATTTGGGTTGGTGAATTGTCGTACCTGGAATCTAACCTGACCTTGGGGCACATCTAAAACCGTTACGCGGCCACCGTCAGGCAGCACCGATAGCTGCTGAATGGTCATCTGAGTATTTTGGGCCACGGCCAAAGAGGCAATGCCATCATCTACGGCCAAATGGGCCGTGGAACTAGGCCCCGTGATCAGTCCATGACCGATTGAGGTGAGTTGATCGCCTACGCTTGCACGTTTACGTTGAGCTGTGATCGTAGTGACATCTCCAGAAATCCGCTGGATTTTCAACCAGCGTCTCAAATAGGCGTTAGCAAGTAATTCTTGAGGTCTCAGTAGACAGCCCAAAGTTGTTGCCACTGCCAGTGCCCCAAAATCCCTTCTATTTAATCGTTTGGCGTTTGCCATCAGACGCATATCCATAAATTTAATCGACCAGCCTTGCCTCTTGATTTTTCCCCAGATCCCAGTATGGACGTTTATCTGATGGGTGAAACTTTCAGAATTGACAGCTTTAGTATGTCAAGGGATACCACGTATGATTTCTTTCAACCGTCTCCACGTCCGGAAGGGTCTTACCATGGGAAAAACGATAGGTTGCCACTTGGACGGGATTTACAAATCAAAATCATGGACAATCCATCGAAACAAACGGTGGTCGCGGGTCTCTCCCATGGGATTTTGCACGGTGGCGATCACTCGATGGGTGGACTTTGACAAGGGAAAATCCGATTTAAAGTAGCCATGACGATCAACGGAGATTTCGTTTTCTGCCACCAACAAACTATTAGCTGAGTCAATTTTGCCCTCAACATAGAGTCTGTTGCCCCTCCACTCAAACAGATTCCATTGAATCTCCAAGGTGCGATCTAAAGGCCGAGCAGGGGTGGGGGCCTCACCTGGATGAATAATTGAGACCATGCCAGGTGCCACAGGTACTTTAACGGATTGGGCACTGGCCTCTACTTTACCTTCTAGGGTGGCAATCCCCGTTTTCCCATTTTCCGATACGGACACCCCAAATACGGTTCCCCTAACGGCAGCTACACCGCTGGGCGTATGCAGTTCTAAACGAGAGCTAGGGTTAGTAAACGTCGGTACCTGCACCCGCGCTTGCCCCCGTGGCACATCGAGCACGGTCACATGTCCCCCTCTTGACGAGACGGAGAGTTGCTGAATAGTCATTTGGGTATTTTGTGCGACGGATACTGAGCCACTACCCCCGTCAATGGCCAAATTTGCACTGGAGCGGTGGCCCGTGATAAGACCGTGTCCCGAAGCCGTGAGTTGGTCTCCCACTTGTGTTCTTCTCTGTTGTCCGTTGACGGTTGTTACCGTACCCGAGGTGCGTCGCACATGTAATGCCCGTCTGACTGCAGACTCCGCTTCAAAGGTGGAGGCTAAGGAAAGACCGAACGTTGTTACGGCTAGCAGAGAACTCAGCACAAGACGACCTGATAACTTTGACCGTTTTGGGAGACACGTTTTCATTATGTTACAAAGCATTTTCTAATAACGATAAGCAGGCAAGAAGCGTAGGTTAAGCTGGCAGACTCAGTAGTTTTTTATACAGCGGCCCTAAGGCTGGTTAATCCGGAAGTAACGTTGATGTCCAATCTTCTTCACGATATATATTCCTTTTAAGGTTGATGGGCTAACCTTTCCAGGATTTCGATTGTCACAACAATAACTCAGCCAAAAGACTATGTTTACTCAGGCATTTGGCTCTTGCATAGATCGCATGGTGCCCACAGGCAACAACAGCAACAACATAAGTAGTTCCTAAAACCCTTCGGGGCCAAACGTTATGTACGACGCAACCCGAACAATGCCGCTGAGGGTGCATCTCACTTTTGCGATGAGTATTATTACTCATTTTGCTAAGAAAGTGAGGATACCGTCGAAAATTGCCCATTCAAATAGGCACAACGGTGTCGTAACACTTGAGGTATATTCTTCGCCTCCCACTGAGCGCCCGTTAGTTTGACTCGGGCTGCTATCTGCTTGATACCTGATTCAATCGCACCAGAGCCAATCGATATCCCTTCTAACTGATAATACTCATAGTTGACGATGCGATGTTGATGCTTTCTCAAGTAAGCCACGAATGCTTGGGCATGAGCATCAGAACAGTCTTCAAACTGAGCGAGCACCGTTTTTACTTTACCTTCCCACAGTAAGTCTTTGATGCTATCCAATCGTTCTGGGGAACTCTCTACTTTCGCTAAATTTTCCATCAAATGGTACCAATCGAGAATCTCTCGACGTTGGTCCTCATGGCCAATCTCAGCAATTATATTCCAGATGCCATCATGCCCGTCACCTAAGCAAGTCAGTGTCGCCGCTAGCGGTT
>NZ_JAYGIG010000130.1:0-47403 GCF_034932105.1 Leptothoe sp. PORK10 BA2
TACCAGCTTAAAGGCTCAGAAACGCTCGATCTTTGACTTCCTGACCGATGCGTTAAAAGCCTCTCGACATGGTTCTCCTGCACCTTCATTGATCCCTGAAGGAGACTGACCCCCCTGAATCTTTACCTCTCAACAGACCTGTGCTGGGCAACATCGGCAGAAAGTTAGCAATCAGTCGAGCCCGACCGCTCCATTCTTCTGTGGGGGCTGCCAAGAGAAACAGCAGGGCAAACTGCAAGATGGGCAAAATCTGTTGTACCCGTTTGAAGACTAGGGCACAGGACCCCATGATAAAGGCCAAACCATAGGCCCCCATCAACAAGGTCAACAGCGGAAAAATCAGCCCTAGGGGAAATGAGAGCTGGCTACCGGTAATGCCCATGAGGATAAACAAAATTAGGATAATTATGGTCATCCGTAGAGCTAGGCTGGCCACGGCCCGGGCAAAAAAGATTTTTGGGGCAGGAAAAGGGGAGAGAAAAAGTTGCTCTAGGGTGCCGGTCTGGGCTTCGGCCTGGATATTGAAGGCAATGTCATTAACGATGTACAGGGCTAGGGTCCACAGTACGTAGCCGACGACGACTGAATCTAGGCGATCGCCAAAGTTCAAGGCGGATCCGGCCATGTATTGAGCACTGACAAACAGACCGTAGAAAACGGTGGTGATGATGACAACGCCGCCAATGATTTCGGATGGATACCGGATAAATTGAATCCAGGTACGTTTGATTTCGCCGATGAGCAGGTTGAGCATGCAAGAGCTAGATATAATGAGCCGTTTCTTTATGATGACGGGTAATGGAGCTTAAGCCCAAGGGCCATTGCTGAATCCTCAGGCCTACCCATTTTGACCCACAAGTTAGTTACGCTAAGGGTCGGTCAAAAGTAGCTTTCAAGTTCCAGTGACGGGTAAACCTCAAAGGTTACCCCACTCCGTGGCCCCTCCCAGGCAGTAATTAGGTATTGGTCTGGACATTGGGTACGGCATTAACTCTCCTGCTTTAGATCTCGGATGGGGGCTTGATCGCCATCTCGAATCAACGACAGAAAAACATCGGTTAGGTCAGCTCTGTCTTGGCGAATCTCTTTGATGGGAAGGGGCCGCAGAATATCTAGCAATTCATAGAGTGCATCGCTGGAGAAGTGCACCTGGTTATCCACCACAGTACCGCCCAGGTCCATAATCTTCCCAGCTCGCTGAGGATCAATGGACTGTCCACAGTCTATGCGATAGGCACTGCCCGAAAACTGTTGAATTAGCTCATGGGTAGACTGTTCTGCAATGATCTGACCCTGACGGATAATGGCCACCCGATCCGACAGCTCCTCTGCCACATCGAGCTGGTGAGTGGTTAACAAAATCGCGCAGCCTGCTGCTGCAATGTCGCGCACCAGGGTTTTAACAGTTTCACTCGCTTCCACATCCAGACCCAAGGTGGGTTCATCCAGAAGTAGTAGGGTTGGCTGATGCACTAGGGCGACGGCGATGGCCAGTTTTTGCTGCATCCCCCGCGACAATTTTTGCACCGGAGTTTTGTGTTTGTCGCTCAGACCAAACTGCTCCAGCAGTTGCTCCCCCCGCTGCCGCGCCACCCGTCGTGGCACCTGGCGCAACCCACCAAAATACTCAATATTCTCCAAGGGTGTTAGCCGCCAGTAAAGGTTGCGGTTGCCCTCTAAAACTGCCCCCACCCGTTTGAGGGCCATGGATTGACGATGGGGGTCCAGACCATCGATGCTCACCTGCCCCCCATCGGGACGCACCAAGCCGCCAATCATTTTAATGGTGGTGGTTTTGCCAGCCCCGTTTGGCCCGAGAAACGCGAGCACTTCTCCTGCACCGATGCGTAGCGACACATCTCGCACTGCTTCAAACCTCCCCTTGCCACGACCGTAGGACTTTTTTAGATGCTGAGCATCCAAGGTGATGGTAGGGCTAGGATTTACTTTGGGCGAATGCCTGGATGGTCGCAGGGGCAAGGGAAGCGTCATTCAGAGTTACTCCGGTCATAAGTGGCCGCTAATGCCTAACGGTTTTTACTGTAGGTCACATCGTAACGCGAATGGTGGATGGGTGCGGCGACGGGGAAACTGGGCGAGACTTATGGCTGGAACTAGGGTCTCAGTCCTATGGCTGAGACCCTGTTCAAAACAACAAAAAAGCTCTGGTATTTCACCAGAGCTTAAGAGGAGCATATCGATTACTAATGGACTTGATGCAATGAGCCCAATAACAACTGATAGGTTGGATTAATTAATTAGTACCAGCTAGAAGAATAGACTTCACCTTCATAAGGCTGAATACCAACGGCGGGATAGGCATCGTCATCGGGGCCAAAAATTCGAGCAGCAGCCTCAAAAATATAATTGAAACTATCCGTTAACCAACGATGAATAAACATGGCTTCGAACCTCCATGATGTGTATTAACTGGGGGTGAGAAATGTTGATACCCTCTAGACAATACAGGGGGTTACTAATTGGCCTTGGAGATCCAACTGTAGTCAGCCTGCAACTTGAGGCATCACGATGTCTCTTTGCTGTTCTTTGTCTGGTTTTATTCTAGATCTAAACTCAAAACTCCAACGAATAGTAGTAATGACTTGAAAGCATTGTTTACATTACTTCGTTAGCGCGATCGCAACTAAACCAAGGCCCACAGCCTTATTCTCCAGTCAATATACCGGCTGAAATAGATTGATCCCCAGGCAATCTAAATAGGTTGTAAATAGGTAATCTTGGCGAAAAAAAATGGCCTACATGGACTTAATTAGACTTAATTTTTTCTGATTTGACCATTCAGTACCCTTAGCATTTCTAACCTAAATGCTAGGGGTTAGGTGGCTGAATCCTGTACCTGAATTTCCCTCGTTTGATACCGGAGCCAAAGCCCCTTAATATTTCTCAATTGATAGATTGAGTTTTTTAGTGACTATGGTGTTTTTGGGCGTCCTTTAGTATTTTTGATCCGATAATAAGAGCAAGGGTCCACCTGTCTAAGCCCCTAGTCGTTTATAAAATCTCGTCCACAAAATCTGGCCCATTTAGTTAATCTTGTTTAGTTGTTCAACCATTGGAGAATAGCCGCCATGTTTCAACGAATTTTAGTGGCCTTGGATCGAAGTAACAGTAGTTGTCGAGTCCTGGAAGAGGCGATTGCCTTGGCTAAGCCAGCGGGCCAGCTCCACTTGGTGATGGTGGCGCCTCCCATGGAGATGAACTATGGCGAGCCGTTTTATCTGGGTATGGAGATGGGGCGGGGCACCTGGACCGCTGAGCTATATCAAAGCCAGCTGGCAAGGTGGCAACAAAATTGTCAGGAGATTGAACATTGGGTGCGATCGCAAGCCGACTTTGCCCGTCGCCAGGGTATCGCCGCCACATATACCTGTCCCGAGGGAGCACCTGGACCTGCACTGTGCGATGTCGCCACCGATTGGCGTGCCGACTTGATCGTAATGGGTCGCCGGGGTCGCAGTGGCTTTAGCGAACTGTTACTGGGCAGTGTCAGCAACTATGCCATGCACCACGCTCCTTGTTCTGTTCTCACCGTTCAAGGCATGGGACAACCCGCCATGGCCACCGCTACTTCCCCATCATCCGCTGCCGCATCCGCAGTTTAAAGTCCTCAAGCTGGGCTTGACTCACGTGGGTTTGTTGCCAGGCGGATCGTTCCATTAGTCGCTGCCGCCAGACGGCCAGGGTGGGATAGTCTGCCAAAGATAGTCCCATTTCGGGAAGCCAGGCGGCTAGGGTGCCGCTGACGATATCGGCCAGGGATAGCTGCTGTCCCCCAAAGAACGTATTGTCCCCCAACTGCTGCGCCCAAAACTTCAATACCACAGCGGTCTTTTCATAGGCTTGGGCAACAGCCTCTGGATCGTCCTTGCCAAACAGATGTTTCATAGTCAGGGGCAGGGTGGCCGGGAGCATTTCATTCAGGGTGACCATCTGTACCATGCGCACCCGCGCCACGGCCTCTGGCTGGGTGGGCATTAGGGCTGGACTGGGGTATTTGGCCTCCAGATAATCCAACATGGCAAAGGATTCAATTATGGTGTAATCGCCATCCACCAGAACAGGAATATGGTGAAACGGGTTTAAGGCGAGAAAGTCTGGCTCAAACTGGTCCCCGGTAAGATCCAATGCTTTGAGTTCAAACTCCAAACCTTTTTCAATTAGCGTCACCCATACCCGGCGCGAGTTAATGGATAGGGGCGTGTGGTATAGGGTAATCATGGGTCGAGCTTGCCGTTGTAATAGTAATTTTTAATGGTGATTCTGGGCGATCAGTATAGCCTCTGGGGTTGATTTAAATATTGATGGCTATAGATATCGACAGATATCTACGACTACATGACGACGACATTGAGATGTGCAAATGAAGATGAAGGACTACGTCGATTTGTTTGGAACGTGACGGATCCAAACTATGATTTTTAACGGCTTATTTTTGCAGTAAGGGGCTGTTAATAAATAACCCATGGCTGTTGAAACCTTGAGTTTCCTCACCAGAAAAACTACAGTTCTGGACGTGGACAAGGTTTATATATTTGATCGGTGAATGACAAAAAGTGGCAAAGTCTATCTCCTGGGAGCAGGTCCCGGCAATATCGACTACCTCACCGTGCAGGGGCAACGGCTGCTGCACCAAGCCGATTGTTTAATTTATGACGCCCTGGTAGACCTGCGCTTATTGTCCCTGCTGCCGCCCACCTGTGAAATCATTCCGGTGGGAAAGCGAGGTGGACAGCCTAGTACCCCCCAAAATGAAATCAACCAGCTGCTGGTCACCCACTGCCAGCAGGGACAACAGGTGGTGCGGCTCAAAAGCGGCGATCCGTTTATCTTTGGTCGGGCGGCGGTGGAAATTCAGGCATTGAAGGCCGCTGACTGTGACTTTGAAGTGATTCCAGGACTGTCCTCAGCCCTGGCGGCTCCCCTACTCAGTGCCATCCCCCTGACCGACCCAGCCCTGAGCCACGGCTTTGGCGTATATACCGCCCACAATCTCCACAACCTAGACTGGGCTACCCTGGCCAACCTAGAAACTCTGGTCATGCTGATGGGGGGACAGCACCTGGGGGAGATTTGCTATCAGCTCCAGTCCCACGGAAAACATGAAGACACAACCGTGGCGGTGATCCAATGGGCCAGTCAACCTCAACAGCGGCTGTGGCAAGGGACGCTGCTCACTATGGCCCAGATAACTAAGGGCGAGAGGTTATCGCCCTGCATTATAGTCATCGGTGAAGTGGTACGCTTGCGAGAGTTTTTACAGCCTCCTACCGCAAGTATGACTGGCGTCCAGCCCTTAGCTAACAAAACCATTCTCGTCACCCGTGCCACGGGGCAGGCCAGTGCCTTTACCACCCTACTCAACCACCAGGGAGCGACGGTCATTGATTTGCCTGCCTTGGAAATTCGGCCCCCCTCCAGCTGGGCAGACCTGGATCAGGCATTGGCAAATTTACAGCGATTTGACTGGTTGGTGCTGACGTCGGCAAATGCGGTCAATTTCTTTCTGGATCGGCTGCTAGATCAGGGGTTTGACCTGCGTCAGCTGGCCCAGATCAAACTAGCCGTGGTGGGTAAAAAGACGGCCAAAATCCTGGCCGAACGAGGATTAAGGGCTGATTTTGTGCCTGACAACTATGTGGCGGACGCCCTGGTGGAGAGTTTTCCTGTGGCCCTGTCAGGCCTACAGGTGCTATTCCCACGGGTGGAAACCGGTGGACGGGATGTGTTGGTAAAAGAGTTTTCGGCCCAGGGTGCCACCATAACAGAAGTGGCTGCCTATGAGTCGGGCTGTCCGGCCGTAATGCCTGCCGGGGCCATCGCGGCTTTGCAACAGGAACGGGTGGATGCGGTGACCTTTGCCAGTTCGAAAACGGTACGTCATTTTGAGCAGCTGATGGCCGGGCAGTTTGGGGAGTCGTGGCGAGAGGTTTTGACGGGGGTTGCGATCGCATCCATCGGCCCCCAAACCACCCAAACCTGCCATGACACCCTAGGTCGAGTGGACATTGAAGCCACCATCTACACCCTAGACGGCCTCACCGATGCCCTGGTGCAGTGGGCTAAAGCATAACCATGACCCAGCAAGCCATGACCCAGCAAGCCATGACCCAGCGCATCATCGGCCTCACGGGCGGCATTGCCACCGGCAAAACCACCGTCTCAGACTATTTAGCCACCACCCATCAGCTTCCAATCCTCGACGCCGACGTCTACGCCCGTGCAGCTGTCGCCGCCGGATCGCCCATTCTAGCTACCCTCAGCCAGCGCTACGGCAGCACCATTCTGCTTCCTGACGGCACCCTTAACCGCCCCCAGCTAGGCACCATAATCTTTAATGACCCAACGGAAAAACAATGGGTGGAACAGCAGATCCATCCCTTTGTTCGCCAGCAATTTACCCAAGTCAGTCACAACTATCCCCCCAGCCAAACCTTGGTCTATGCCATTCCCCTATTATTCGAAGCCAACCTCACCCACCTAGTTAGCGAAATTTGGGTAGTCAGCTGTCGCCCTGAGCAACAACAACAGCGCCTGCTCGCCCGCAACCATCTCTCCCCAGCCGAAGCCCAAGCCAGAATTCTTAACCAGCTCCCCCTCACCGAGAAAATCGCCCAAGCCCACCAGGTTTTGGATAATTCCAGCGATAAACCTGCCCTCTATCAGCAGATTGACAAGGCCCTCCTCAAGCTGGAGCAATAGGTTTGAGACTCTCAAACTCATGACCTAGACTTTAAACCCTAAAGAACCGCTAAGAAACAAATTCATGACTTGGTCTGGATGGGCTAAATTTTCGCGAAAATCGATCCAGAATCCTGATCACCGGCCTCGCCGTAACCCCAAACTTAATGCCACTTGGGATCACCCAATACGTTGGGTCTTAGGGTGATCCCAGACCTAGCCAGGGGGATTTGGGGAGTTCGGAGGGACTCCAAGCAACATCTTTAAACTCCCCCCCAACAGTCTAAGCTACGTTCCTAAACAGCCTCACTGAATATTATTTTCCTAGCTAAAACCATACTAGCTAAAACCATAAACTTAACTTCTAACAAGCCCTAGCTCTCTCGCCACAAACCAGTCGGCAACACATAGTAGATTAGCCTAGTAGATTATCCCTGACATCACTCAGCACGTAAGCTTCGGGGTACACCTATGCACCCATCTGGATATTGTTTTTCCACGCCCCAACGTTCCTGATCCCTGTAACTCAACCCTAAGAATCACAAACCAACATGACAAAAGAGTGATATTTGGCAATCCTTGTTACAAACTGGGAAGTTACTCCCTGACGAAACACGAGAGCACCATGACTGACTTTACTGATTTTCTTAAACATAAGCAGGCCTATATTGCCATTGGCGAATTTAAGCCCGGTCGCTTTTCCCAAGCCCGCCACCTTTATGAGCAGGCCGTAGCCACCTATAACGACGGATTCAAAGGAGCCTACCTGTTCCAAGAACCCGGCACCGATCGCGGCATTGCCGTTATCCTATGGGACAACGTAGACAACATGGACGCCTACCAAAGCCCTACCTACCAAGCCATTGTGAGGGAATTATCTGGACTCTTTATCGCGCCGCCGGACGTAAAATTCTACGAAGTCTGTAGTGAAATTGGCCTCATGGGACGATTCGCCCAAGCTGTTGCTGCTTAGGCCGCTCAGGCCATCACTGTTCAGACTATAGAGCAAAAGAGAAGAGAAGAAAATTATTTCCTCCTGCTTTTCCTGCTGGATCTGCTCAACACATGACCGGAGCCCCTACCTGTACTTCCTGCTCCAGTATTGTCAACTTGCGCATCACATGGTCGAGGTTATTCCCATCCCCACTGATGCGCAGTAACCGGGCTGCCGTTTCCAAATCTGCTATGGCCTGGTGCAGATTACCCTGCTTTTGGTAAACCGCCCCGCGATAGCAATAGGGCAGTGCCAGATCGGGCTGCCGTTCAATCGCCAACCCAAATTGTCCAATGGCCTGTCTCAGGTTCCCTGAGGATTGCAGCGCTTGTCCCAAATAAAAATAGGGAATTGCACTCTGGGGACGCAGCTCCAACGCCGCTTCGAGATCGCTACGGGCACCACTATAGTCCCGCACCTCTATTCTCAGCACCCCCCGATTACACCGGGCAGCAAACAAATGGGCATCCAAGCGAATGGCCTGGCCAAAATCCTGGAGCGCTTCAGCTCGGTTACCCATCTCAACCCGGGCCACCCCCCGGCAGTTATAGGCCGCCGCACTGGGCCGAATGGCAATTACCTGGGTAAAGTCATCCACCGCCCCACCATAGGTTTGCATGTCATGGCGGGTAATCCCTCGGTTGAAATAGGAGGCCGCATCCTCAGTGTCAATGATGGGATTCTCAAACCGCTGAATCAGAGGACGAATCACTGCTGGGTCGGTAGTGCGTAGTTTTAGCTGTACCGTTGGAAACAAACTGGTCTGGGTGGAGAGGGTTTGCATGCCAATCAGGGCACAGCTGGAGTCACACACCGCAAAGTTCTCGGTGGTGCCCAAAACTTTAAAGGAGAACAAGGTGGGATAGTCCTGCTTTAGAGGCAATAGCTGTTTGAGGGCATGCTTGAGCTGGTGATGTCGGACGCTATTTTCACTCCACCGCTGGCTAATGCTACGTAGCAAAGGATGCTCACGATTGTCTCCCTGATGACACCAGCCAATGTGTAGACGACAGTTCCGTTCTAGCACCTGGCGAAATTGTGCCAGCAGGTCTGCGTCTAGGTCTACACTGTCTGCCCAGGGCCACACCAGCATCACCTGTTGACGCGCCTGGACCAACAGCTGTTCCAATGCCTGGCGGCTATTGGACTTTCCTTCAATATTGTCAAAGTCCAACAGCCACTGGCTATCAGTGGCGTTAGTCATGGAGGTTTGCAGGGGTTTGAGGGTTTCAACCACGGTCTCCAGCACCACATCGGTCATCCTGCTCATTTGCTGGTCCGTAGCATCTAAACGGTGTTGTAGCTGCTCCATGCTGGCTCTGCCCTGATTTAGAGGTTCTAGGGTTTCAGTTACCGCATCTAGGACAGACTCAGTCACATGTCTCAGCTGATCCTCTATTAGGTTTAGGCGCTGCTGTACCTGATCTAACTCTGCCGGATCAAAGGACTGAATCAATTGGAGGATAGATTCCTGGGAGACGACCCGAGCCTTCAGACTGGTGGATAGGGACAAGAACTCATCCCGAGGCACCATGTCTGAAACGGTTTTGACCAGCTCCTGCACCTCGCCCCGCAGGAGAGATTGACGCTCTTCGGTGGTGAGTTGCTGTACCCGTTGCTCTAAGTATTGGAACTTATCACTGAGTCCGGCATGGTTATTCTTGGTATCAGCGCCAAACACATCCACATGGACCCGCAGCTGCATCAGTTCCGCCTGGAGCTTAGTCAGCGATGCCTCCGTCGTTGCCAGACGGCTGGTATCTAATTGCTGGAATTGCTGACAGCGCGATCGCACATCCTTCAACTCAATACTTAACCGACTATGCTGCTCCTGCATTGTGGTCAAATGTTGACGCAGTTCCTGCAATTCTGGAATGTCCTGCGGCTGCTCAATCTTGTCCGTCAATGTTTTACGCGTATATTCAAAAACCTGGGTCAGGCTGAGAATATCCTGCTGATTTTGGGCCATGATCGACTGCCGCACCGCCGTCATCTGCTCGTGGGTCGGCAGATCGTCCAGCCGCTCTTTCATCACCCGCAGCCGTTCATCCAGCTTACCGTTGACCGATAACATCACCGACTGACTTTGGGCCAGCTTAGTCTCCAACTGGCGTCGATTGATCAGCCCCAATGCTGCCAACAATGACAGGGGCGCAGTCGCCAATAGTATCTGCTGGGTAGCGACCGAGGCCACCGTCCCCGCACCAGCGCCCAAAAGCAGCGCATACTCAGTCAAATTAAGCCAACGATGTTTCTTCACGGAGTTTTGCCGAATGCAATGACGAAAAAGCAATTGCCCATCCCGAGGATCAGCAACATAACGAAAAAAGCAGCCCGTCTGTATCTTGGACTGCTTATTCTTCTATTCATTCTGGCAATAGCCACATCAGGAGATTAGTCAAGTCTTTCAGGGTTATCAAATGCTAACGTCACCTACGTATTAACCCTGATTCAGAAGTCAGAACTTAAGCGTTGAATAGTTTTCCAAGCAATAGTCCTAGCCCTAAAAACTCGAATTTTCTAAAGAAATCTCAAGATAAAGGGGTATTTAAAGGCACTCTCCGTATTGCGAAAACTAGACACAATTGCGAAAACTGGCATTACCCATTGGAAAATTAGCAGGGGAACCACAAACAGCCAGCCGATCAGTAGCCAGCACAAAATACCGATAATGAAGCTGTAGATCCAGATATTAAGGTGAAAGTTCAAGGCCTCCTTAGAACTTTCCTTGACTACCGGATCATCGGAAATAATCCACAGGGCAGCGGGTAGGCCAGCTGAAAATAAAAGCTGACTAAAGAATATAGACCCGTGGGAAAGAGCGGATAAAATTTTTCGCTTATCGCTATCAAATGCTGTATCCATGACGTTTTAGTCCTTTTTTTTGCTGTGACTTTTTTGTTGTGTCCTTATAGTAATTGATGATTTGATTGAGACATTTAGGGAAAACCGTAGTCGGTACCAATCAAATAATTGACCCCATTGTAATGGCCAAATTGCCCTGCAAGGGCTGTCTGTATAGGAGGGCTTTACATATGATGAGGGCTTTACAATAAAAGCTATTGGAAGACACCGATCGCTATTGAGGATGCGAACCATGGAACTGAAACGGTTGGGACATGTGGCTATTTGTGTACCAGATATTGCGGCAGCGGCCAGTTTTTATCAATCTTTGGGCATGAATCTGGTGTGGCAGGACAGTGACTGGGCCTATTTAAAAGCTGGGAACGATGGTTTGGCCTTGTTGAGCCCAGCCTATGAACAGGCGGGACCTCACTTTGGCTTTGTGTTTGACGACCGGGCTGCGATTGATCAAGCCTATGCTGAACTCAGCCAACAGGATATTAAACTGACGGAGATTCATGAACACCGCGATGGTACGGCCTCCTTCTATGGTCGTGATCCCTTTGGTAACTGGTTTGAGTATCTCTACGAACCCAGTGAACCCGATACCCCAGCCGTCAAAGCCGCCGAACTAGTCGCCTCATCCTGACCCCCATCACCAAAATAAGTGCGGCCATAATCGAAACCTCACTTCCCGTCCCCCATCCCTCGACCAGGGCATGATCCATGCCAACATCACTTGGCAGCAGTTTCAGCTGATTCGCACTGGGTTTGGCGACTCCTGCCGAGTGCGACTTTGGTGACTGAGCCCCCTAGACATGGGCCTGCTAACCCGTTGTGTTTTAATGGCCCAAACCTCCTGGTTAGAGGTGGTCAGCACATTCCTCAACTCCCTTAAAAGCAATCCCTGATGGAGTGTGCCTGAGGGGTGGACAACCAAAATCACTGATAGTGAGCCCCTAAATAGTGGGATAGTTTGTCTAGCAGCTCATCTCGCCGGAATGGTTTGCTCACAAAATCATCGCAGCCAGCCCCTAGGCTCAGTTCCCGATCTTCTGCAAATGCATTGGCGGTGATCGCCACAATGGTGGGGGAGACTGTATCGGTTTCTTGGCTTTTCTGTCGAATTTGGCGGGTGGCTTCCCAACCATTCATGACTGGCATTTGCACATCCATCCAAATAAAGTGGGGCCGCCAGCTTTCCCAAAGCTCAACGGCTTCCTGGCCATTGGCGGCTTCTCGAATTTGAAAACCGAGGGAGGTTAAAAGTTTGTGCAGTAGCTTGCGGCTGATGGGTTCATCGTCAACGATCAAGATGCGGAAATCCCCCTGGTTAGCGACCAACTCTTTCACCTGTGTTGCGAGGGGCTGATGGGGTTGGGGTGAGAGTTCCAAACTAGCTGGGAGATCAAACTGAAATGTGGTGCCCTGGGTTAAAGCAGGCTTAGTGGTGATTTCTCCCCCCATCAACTTAACTAGCTGTTGACTAATGGGTAACCCCAGGCCCACCCCATCAAAACAGCTCCGACTGACCTGGCCCTGGGTAAAACTTTCAAATAGTGTGGCGACTTCATCCTCAGCAATACCAGGTCCTGTATCTTCTATCTCAAAGTGAAGCGTAATCTTATCCTGGTCCCTCAACCTCTCTGAGAGTCGGAGAACAACAATGCCCCTTGGGGTAAATTTAATCGCATTATCCAACAGGTTAATTAACACCTGGCGCAGTTTGCATTCATCTAGGGTGACAAACTGGGGCACCTGAGGGCTGCGTTCGAACTTGAGCTGCAGCCCCTTGGCAATGGCCTTCGCCTCTACCATGGCCTGCAACGTATCCAGGAGACTGTATAGATCTACGGTGGTCTCATGTAAGACAATCCGATTTTCCTCTATTTGAGACATCTCGAGGATATCGTTAATTAAATTCAACAGGTGTTCTCCACTCAAGTCAATAATGTCTAAAGACTTTTTTTGTTCTCCAGTTAAGGCTGGATCCTGGGCCATCAGCTGAGTAAAGCCTAAGATTGCATTGAGCGGTGTGCGAAATTCATGGCTCATCTTGGCTAGAAACTGACTTTTAGCATGGGATGCTGCTTCAGCTTGAATTTTATCTTTTTCCAGTTTGAGATTTTGCTGGGCTAATTCTGTGCGGTATTGCTGCAGTTTCAGAATTTCGTGGACTGTCATGGCACCGGTTGAACCGATTAACGCCAAAAATGCAGGCACTGCGGGAATCCACCAGCCGCCTAAAAACGCGAGGTAGCTGCCCACCATCAGCACAGCGCCTGGCAAGACCACGGACACAATTCCCACCACGAGGCGGGTGAGCATCCTCTTGCCATAGCGCTTTGCTTCTAGCAGCTGCCAATAGCCTAGGGCTCCTAACCCTGACCAAAGTAGTATCCATGCTGATTCCACTGGTTCAGCCCACACCTTTAACACCGCCCGTCCATCCAGGGCAGCACTGACCAGGGCACTGGCTAGGTTGGCATGGATTACCATGCCCGCCGTTGACTCGGGGGTCTTGATCAGACTACTACTGTAGGGCGTATAGAACAGATCATTGAGGCTGGTGGCCATGCCGCCCACAATTACTATGCGATCGCGAATTAACTCTGGCTCTAGACGATTTTTTAAAACATCCGTCACCGATACGCTGGGAAATTGTTGGGCATGGCCCCGAAAGTTAATCAGGATTTGGTACCCACCCGCATTTGTCCGAATATAACCCCCATCGTTGTCCCGTAAGGGCTTCAAAATTGCCTGACCCAGACGATAGATTTTCTGATCTGCGTCGATCACCTCCTGGGGCACCTCGTGAATAGCCAAGTAACGCACGGCCAGCTCAGCCCCCAGCCCCAGACGGAGCTGCTCATCCCCATTGGGATGGGACAACAATCCCCGGCGAAACTTGCCATCGGCATCCACCAGCAGATCGGTCAAGGCCACCTGCCCCCGGCGCTCTAACTCAGCCGGGGGAGCCACGGTCCGGCCAATCGCTTTTTCTACCCCAATCAGATTGGGGGTGGAGGCCATCACCTCAACCCAGTCTTGATGGCCGGGCTCCACTGGCAGATCGCGGTATAGATCTAAGCCGATAACGGCGGGCTGGTGCTGATTGAGGTTGCGCACCAACTGGGCCAAGGTGGCATCGGACAGGGGCCACTGACCCAGGCCACTGATGTCGGATTCATCAATGGTGACCAGCACAATGCGATCGTCAATGGATTCTGTCGAGCGTAGTTGAAAATATTGATCGTAGATCGCCCATTCTAGTAACTGCAGCGCACCGGTAAATCGTAGGGCGATGACTAAGCCAGCCACTATCGGTGTTGTTACAAGGGTGGCAATCCATCGCATCTAAATATTATCTGAGAGGGTTTGCAGGGGGCTGTGACTCTGTTCTTTTTGCTTTGTTCTTTTTTATCGGATGTTTTTCTAACATCACACTATTGTCATTATGACAGGACAGGGTGGAACAGGTTCCTAGGACAAGCAAAGGAGGCAAATGGGCCTACATGCTGTCCTTAAGCGCCCTGGTGTTTGTCCCATTCGTCTCCCAACAGGTCACCCATACCCTTTAATATTCATTAGAGTTTTGCCTAAACCGGGGTATCAACTTAAGCCGGAAAATCCTGACTAGGTGGGGAATCCGGGGCCAGAAGCCAGAAGCCAGTAAGGCCATGGCTCCTGACTTCTGAATACTATCCTTGGGAAAACGTTCCGCTTTGAGTTGGTACCCTTGCCACCATGACTTCCGGGGCAGTCATCCTAGTTGAAGTAGGATTCAAGACTTTCGTTTCTAAACGACAGCGGTCGACCACCATTAATTCAGAATATCTGAACCCACTCAAGCTCTACACTGAGGAAACGTACTTTTTCGCTTACATCAAACAAGTATGGGCAGACATTGCTTATTTAAGGCGAGGTAAAATTAGCGATACAGAATTGCTAGGTCCGATATTTGCCGTTAGTCAGGGATTTCTGCAGACGTTGGGGAGCTTTTATCTCATCCAAAACATTATTGGCAGTGAGATGTATCTAGCCAAAGAACGACAGCTACTGACCTCCGTGAATTTTGCAAACTGTTACAAACACCCGAAAACCGAGTGTGGTTTGATCGGTTGTCTAAATTTTGTGATCAGATTGTCCGGGGCAGCAGCAGCTTTATTGCTGCCCGTCTATACGTAGAAAACAAACCCAGCTTTAGATAAAAATAAAAAACGGTATAACTGCTCTTAAATACAGTTACACCGTAGTTATTAAAGCCTTGGTAAAAGCCTAGGGCTTGACCTGAAGGCAACGAATTCTATGCTGTGGCCCAAGGGCTCGAATAAAGCAATCGATGGAAGTGAGTAACCCACACTCGTATGTTCATCACTTCCATCAACCGAGACCTCTAGTCGAAACCTCAAAGCCTCTATTTGAGTGCCAATCCTTAAGCAGCAACTTTCTCTTTAAAGGCCTTACCTGCAGAGAATGCAGGTACGGTCGTTGCGGGGATAGTCATGGTCTCACCAGTCTTGGGATTGCGACCTTCCCGCTGTTTGCGATCGCGAGGTTCAAAGCTACCGAACCCCACTAGAGTGACCTTATCGCCACTGGAAACAGCCTCCATAATGGACTCAATGGTTGCAGACACTACAGCATCTGCAACTTTCTTGGAAACACCGGCCTTTTCAGCCACCGTATCTAGCAATTCACCTTTGTTCATAGCAAGAGAAATCAATACTTCCAGGTATTTTTAGCATAGGTCCCGATAGGACGCAAGTACTAAATCCAGTAAAACAACCATTAGGCGGTGGTTTCCGCATAACGAACACTGGATTTTTTAAACTGAGCCTACATTAACTCAATTAAACCGGTGTTTTCTGTAAATCAGGTTTTTCTTCAGGTAATATTGCGCCTTCTACTGGACAAACTTGCAGACAGATACCGCAGTCGATGCACACATCAAAGTCAATCCAGTACCAGTCAGTACCCTTCTTATTTTTCTTGGGACCCTCGTGAATACAGGCCACAGGGCAGGCATCGACACAATCAGCCACGCCTTCACAAACATCGGTAACAATCGAATGGGACACGGATTTCCTCGGAGTTAAATATTTATCAAACCGTATATTTATCAAGGTAAGAACCCAAAAATAAACGGAAAAATAGTTACATTTGTTTATCTTAAAGGGCGATCGGGGGTCCTAGGTACGGCAACAACCTAAGGATCGGATGCCTCCAGACTCTCTACCCGCACATCCCCTTGCTCTGACACCCAAGCAATATTGGCAATTTTGCGTTCGTTGGCAAACTGTCGCAGGGTTGCTTCGGATAAAGACATTTGCAAACTCAGCTCCACCCGGGTTAGGGTGGCGGCTTGGCGCAGGGTTTGGGCATGGGCAATGGCTGCTGCCGCTGCCGCTGGCCCAGTGGGCACCACTAGCCAATCGCTCTCGGCCACCACGGCGGGGAGTTGGGGCTGCAAAATCTGTTGGAGGGTTTCGCCGTTTAGCACAAAGCCCACCCCTGGGTAGGATGTGTGCTCAGGATGGAATAGGCTGAGGAGGTTATCGTAGCGCCCCCCTTGCCCCACCACTTCACAGGTGTGCTCGGTGCGGACGACCGCTTCAAACACCACGCCCGTATAGTATTCAAAGGTTTGCATCAGGCTGAGATCGAGCACTAGTTTGGGCGAATTCTCGGTAAATGTGCTCTCCAACAAATCAATCAGGTTTTTCAGATCCCCCACAATCTGCCGCTGCTGCTCATTCAGGTCCAGTTGGCTAACCTGAGTCAGGATGGACCGGGGCTCTCCCCGCAGGTCCATGATGGTCAGGGCCAGGGTGCGCAGCGTATCCGACAGGGGTAGGGTTTCGAGGATGACCCGATCTAGGGTTGCGATCGCAACCTTCACCTGCTCCCGCACAGCAGCGGGAAATGGAGCCAGCAAAGACCCCGTCAGACTCGACTCACTCAACAGCAGATGCCAGTCCTGCACCCCTAGGGCCTGCAGGCAGTCCGCCATGATCAATAAGACCTCAGCATCCGCCAGGGACCCACTGGCCCCCAGTAGTTCCACACCAGCCTGGTAAGACTCCTGCTGTCCGCCCTGACTGCCCGTAGACGACCGCCGAAAGACATTGGCATGGTAATAAAGCCGCTGGGGATAGTGGCTAATGCGGGTCACCGCCGCCCGAGCAATAGACGCCGTCAGCTCAGGGCGCAACCCCAAACGTTCACCTCGGCCATTGAGTTCAATCACTTCAGACTGTCGAATCGCACCGCCCGCCATCAGCGTATCCATGCTTTCGACGGTGGAAGTAATAATCCGTTGGTAGCTCCAACGCTGGAAAACGGTCTCAACGCGATCCTCAATCCAACGCTTCTGCGCCACATCTACTGGGAAAAGATCGCGTCCACCCGTGGGGGGTTGATAGGTCATGACTGTACTGGCTGCAGTTGCTATACCAGCTTAAAGCCTGATGGTGATGAGCGACTAGGGATCCAAACTACTTACCTTTTTTGCCACCAAACAGGCCACCAAATAGGCCACCGCCAGGCTTTTTCGGCACCCCTCTAACGCCCGTAGCAGGAGGGGTGTTAGAGTCGGGCGGATTTTTACCCAGGTGTTTGGCATGGGCATCCAGCTTCTTTTTTACATCAGCGGCGGTTTGGTTCTTGGGGTCTATTTCCAGGGCGCGCTTGGTATGAATACCGGCCATTTTAAGCTGATTACTCCGCATATACATGCGTCCCAGCTCGGCATGACAGATGGGATTTTGAGGATGGGCCTTCACCGCCTCCCGGAGCTCCACAATGGCCCGGGAAAAATTCCCCTTATACTCAAACTCCTTGGCCCGATTGATGAAGCTGTTAATTAATTCCTCCCGCCGTTCACTGGCGGACTTCATTCGAACTGTGGAGTTATCAGCCGTGGCCGCCGTCCCCTGGGCTGCTGGGGTCGAGGCCGATTTATTCTCCGCCGGAGCCGGAGCCCCGCCTTGACGCATGACATAAACGGCATTCAGCTCACTAATTTCACCAATGGCTTCCAGCACCGTATCCAGGGACTCATACTGCTCCAAAATGAGTTGCTTCAGGGCATTGGCATATTCGTAATCGATGTTATTGCTATTGGCAACTTTCTTAGATTGCTCCGTAGATAGCGCTAGGAGGGCAGGCTGTTTTTGCAGCTGCTCTCCCTTGAGCCGCAGGCTAACCTTATGCTCCACCGAAGCTTTTTCCTGGCTTAAAACTTCGTAGGCCGGGTTCACCAGCTTGGATAACAATTCACTGGCCTGCTGCTTTTGCTCATCACTAGCAGTGCGCAAACTATCAGGATGTAGCTTCCGCGCAATCTTCAGATAGCGCTTCCTGACCTGCTTCGCATCAGCATCTAGGGGCACCCCTAAAATGGCATGGTGGTCCACTAGGTCCAGCTTGAATAACCCTCGATTAACCTGCATCTACTTATTGGGGGGAAACACGTGTGATTGTGAAAACTTATCTTAGTTTATCCGTATTGGCATCTAATACCTGTAACTGAGGTGACGCCAAATATACCCAGATTGTGTCTTAAACCAGATATATATGACCCATAAATTTAGTTAGACAAGATTATCCAGGCTTGAATTGGGGAAGGGGACGCACCTGACCCAATTCCCGAATAATGGGCTGATGCAGAGCGCCATTGGTAGCCACCAGCCTGCCAGAATAAATGTCAAACGGGCTGCCATCGTAGGCACTGATCTGTCCACCGGCTTCTTCCACCAGCACTACCCCTGCGGCCAAATCCCAAGGGGAAAGGCCCCGCTCCCAGTAGCCATCTAAACAACCGGCGGCGACATGGGCCAAATCAATGGAGGCGGAGCCTCCCCGACGTACGCCCTGGGTGAGATGGGTCAGGTGACAAAATTCAGCATAGTTATTGTCTATAGTTTCTCGACGATCATAGGCAAATCCGGTAACTAGGAGACTATCCGCCAGTTTTGCTGTCGTCGATACCTGCATGGGCCGACGATTGTGGGTGGCCCCCAGCCCCTTGGCCGCCCGATAGAGATCGCCCAAAATTGGGTTGTACACCACGCCAACGGTGGGCAACCCGGTCACCAGCAAGCCAATGGAAACAGCACACAGGGGATATTGATGGGCATAGTTGGTCGTGCCGTCTAAGGGGTCAACCGCCCACAGCAACAGACTATCCAGCTGTCCCAACTGACCCGATTCCTCCGCCAAAATGGCATGGTCAGGAAAATGACGCTTCAGCACCGCCAGGACTTCCACCTCAGCTCCCCGATCTGCCTCGGTCACCAGATCCCCAGACCGACCTTTTTCCTGAATCGACGATAAATTTCCCCAATACTTTTGCAAAACCGCTCCGCCAGCGAGGGCAGCCTCGGTGGCGACGTCTAGAAACCGCTGTAAATCTTCAGATGTAGGCTCAGATATGGGCTTGGGAGACATCGTGCTCATGGGTTAATCTTCATCCAACGGCAACCCAAATCGTACTTTCCCTTTGCCAAAGTAGCGACCAAACTGCTGTTCGTAGACTTCATCCTCGTCCTGGGTTTCCACTTCTAAATCGGTGCGAGGATAGCTGACACATAGTAGGGCATAGCCTTGCTCCCGCAGTTCTAGCGATAGCCCCATCGCTTCAGGCTGGTCCACTTCTCCAGAAATAATCCGCACCGCGCAGGTGGTGCAGGCTCCGTTGCGACAGGCAAAGGGTAAATCGGCCCCTTGGTTTTCTGCCGTTTGTAGAATGTAGCGATCGTCAGGCACCCGAGCTGTGTAGTGACAATCCTTTTGACGATGGTGAATATGAATTGTATGGGTTTGGGTCATGGAACCAAATTGAAAAAAGCAGCGGTGTCCTGCCATAGTGCCATGGAATGCAATCAGTCCCATGGAATGTAATCAGTCCCACTGAATGCATGGGCCCATGAAATACGCACCACTTTCTGATAGTATATTTTGGCTATCAAGGTTTAACTTTTTAGCCAAAATAACCTTGGAGAGGTGGCCGAGTGGTCGAAGGCGCAGCACTGGAAATGCTGTAATGGGGTGACTCATTCGAGGGTTCGAATCCCTCCCTCTCCGTTTTTTATTATTTCTTATATGGGTTGTTAAAGCCCTATAGTTTGCTGAGGCTCTGAGGAAATCTTAGGAGAGCTAAGGAAATACTAAGCAGTCTTCTGCCGACTGAGGCGATCTAGGGCTAACGTCATTCCCCCCAGGGTAATCAGGATAATGCCGGGCCATTGAATCATCTGAATGGTGGGCTGATTAGTCAATAGAAATACGGCCAGCAGCGCCGTAACCAGCGGTGTTGCCGCTGCTATCAGGGCGGTGCGTAGGCCTCCCACCAGGCGCAACCCGCTGTAGTGGAAAAATTGGCTGACGGCCGCTAGCAGGCCTAGCCCCAGCCCCACTCCGACAAACTGACTCGTCAGCACTTGTTGGGTGACCACAAAGGGGCGAATCAATAGGATAAGGCCACTGAGGATCGCCATTATGCCGTACTGAATGATCCCCGTAACGATGGGATGGCTCTGACGGCTGAGGCTATTGATCACCACATAGAGGGCAAAGGCTACCGCCGATAGCAGCGCTGCGCTAGCGGTGGCAATGGCTAGGGGGCGGAGAATTAACACCACCCCCATGGCAATGGCCAGCATCACCACCCCCCGCAACAGGTTAGGCCGATCGCCCCTGAGCCACCACATGAGAGGTACCGCCAGTAGCGGATAGGCAAACATCAGGGGGGCAGCAGCAGCCGGGCCGAGGTTACCAACGGCCTGAAATAGTAAAACTTGGGCAAAAAAGTAAAAGACCGCCCCACCCACCAGGGGAAACCATCGCGTTGGAGCGCGCAAGGTCTGACCCACATCTCGCCATACGGAGGGGTACAGCGAGGGGGCCAGCACGGCTAAAACCGGAATTAAGACCACTAGCTGCAGCAACAGCAGGGTATTGGCATCAAAGAAGTTGAACCCGGGGAGACCAGCCAGTGCCCCCCCCAACAAAGTCTCCCCAAACAGATTAGTCCCTAGGCTCAGCCCCCCCACCAGGAAGGGAATGGCACTCAACCCAAGGGTGGCAATTCCACAGAGCACCATGCCTTTTTTCAGGGCCCGTCCTGGGGTGCGATCGCGACCGGCAGATCTGGGCTTAGCCGTCTTACTTAACTGCATCGCCCCCAAGGCCGGTTGCAAGGTGTTCCCCTCATAGGGCGGTACCACTCGGCGGGTAGTTCCCACCACCTGGTCGGGCCGTGGCTGCTCCACATAGGTGCGGCCACCCACCACCGAACTGCCATCCAGCAAGGGACGATTGTCCAAGGCAGGGGGCAGGGGGGCACTACCGTTGGGGGCTGGGGCCAACTGATCCCCCAGCTGACTACTCAGTCGGGCCACTAGGCTCTCTAAAATCACCTCCCCCTGTTGTTCCATGGTTTGCATCCGAGTCAGCTGCTGGGCAATCGCGCTTTGATAGCTGCTGAGATCGTGCTGGAGGGATTTGACACTGCGGTTGAGGGTGTCATCTAAGGAATGGAGCCAGTCTTGGGTAGGGTTGGGCAAATCCACCGAATTAGTCACATAGGCATGGAGGTCTTCCCGCAGATTGTGGGCCAGTACCTGGGCCAAGCGCTTAGCCCAGGCATTTTGCTGGGCCAACTGCTGCTTAGACAGGGTGACATCCAACTCACTTTTCAGGGACTGATAATCCAGATAAAGCTCGTCATACTCTACCCGGAGCGCCTCCAGGTCACCGATCAAGCGCTGCTTTTCCGTCTTTAAATAATCAATATCCTGGGTCAGCTGATCGGCAAAATGCCGCTGCAACGCCTGAAAATCGTCATCCAGCGATTGCAGTAGTGGGTTATTTTTGCCCTGACTTCCAGACTCAGCCATGTTGCTCCTTCTGATATATGCTTCGCCAACGGCATCAGACTCCTGTATGACACGCCAACCAAGCCATACCCTGCTTTATACCCAAGTTTCCTATGGGTGTCGACACTGTATCAGCCAACCCGTAATAACGGAACAATAACGTTATTGGGCACAGTGGCCAATCCACAAACCATCACAATACTTAAACCTGGGTCGATCAGTCTTGCACAATGCTTAGAAAATCTTAATCCTGATCCATCAGGCCTGATCTATCAGGAACGGTTTAGAAAGTGTACTTAAGCAGATCTGAATTGAGCCCCTGAATGAGACCCTAGAAGATATTTCAGCCATCAGGCACAACTAAAATACGCTGTCCTCCGTACTTCCCACAAACAAACCAAAATTTCAACCCCACGGACCTACACTTTACGATGCATGGGTATGCATTCAAGCTAAAGCGTCCTGCCTGGGTAGAGAGTCCAAGGTCAACGGGAACTGAACTCATGGGAAAATCCCCCATTTGGTTAGATTGGTATCCTAGTGGAGGATAGCTAAGCCGATACAGACTTGTAGTTGTAGGCTTGGTACAATCAACCCAGGCCAGCTTACATCCGTGAGAATTCAGTGTAAGGATTTAACGAATATTTTGAGGCAGCTGAAATTAGGATGAAAAAAATCCTTATTGTCGATGACGACATCACATTGCGGACAGCGTTAACTCGCTATCTGAGGGAACGAGGTTTTCAGGTTAGCCACGCCTCCTCTGGGACTGAAGGGTTAGCTCAGTTTGAACAGAACCAGCCCGACTTGGTGGTCTCGGACGTAATGATGCCTGAGATGGATGGCTACGAGTTTTGCACTAAGCTCCGAGAAATTCGCTCGGGTCAGCTAGTACCCTTTATTTTTCTATCGGGACGGGGTGAGTTAGATGACCGTATTCAAGGACATTCTAAGGGTGCTGACGACTACATCGTGAAGCCATTTCACCCCAAGGAGCTGATTGCGAAAATTGATGCCCAGCTCGAACGCTCTCGACGTATGCATGCGGAAATTATTCGCATGGTTCAAACAATGCCAGCTTCAGAAGTGGCCAAGCCCGCTCCACCAGAACCCCTTCCCCTCACCCCCGCCGAAGAAAAGGTGTTTTGGGAAGTTATCCAGGGCTTTACCAACAAACAAATTGGCGAGCACCTATTTATTAGCCCGAGAACCGTTCAAACCCACCTGAGTAATATTTTAAGCAAATTATCCTTGGAAAATCGCTCCCAGTTAATTCGCTATGCCTTTGAACATGGCTATCGGCCCATTAGTGCGGAAGATGCCAAGAAGGGAGAGTCTAAGTAACGTGAGTCTACTGAACTAACCAGGGGAATAAGTACTGGCGCAATTAAGTAGCCCACGTTATCTTGTGTTGCTCAGACATTGTGCGGTAGCCTGAGAGCTGGCCGCTCACTACAACCATGTTTAAGCAACGCCAGACACTGGTTTTGTTAACGTCACTATGAGTAACGTATCTGCTGACTCCCCCACCGCTACTCCCCGAGATTCCGATCAAACGTCTAAGCTGGCCGAACAACTGCTTTCCCAGACCCTAAAGCGTCAGCTTAACGCTGCTACAGAATTAGCCAGCATGGGGGAGTCTGGCATTGCTGTGCTGATTAATTTTCTTAAGCACACAGCCAATGGTGAGGTATCCGTCGCTGCGGGTAAAACCTGCCAACTCCTCAGCACTAGCGAATCGGTTGCCGCCCAAACCTTCTTAGCTGAGGCGTTTCCCAACGGCATTGTGCCCGTCAGCTCCGATTGTGGTGTGGACTACCAACCCTTGCAGGGATTGCTGATCGCCCAAGAATTTGAAGCAGCGGACCGCATTACGTTGCAAAAGCTGTGTGAACTCGCCGGACCGGCGGCGATGCAGCGTAAGTGGGTTTATTTTACTGAGGTGGATAGCTTTCCAGCTAAGGATTTACTCACCATTGATCAACTTTGGCGGGTGTATTCAGAGGATCGGTTTGGGTTCTCTAAACAGCGGGAACTGTGGCTCAGTCTGAACCAAAATTGGGACCGTCTATGGGAAAAGCTGGCCTGGAAGTCAGGTAATATTTGGACCCGCTATCCGGGGGAGTTTGTTTGGGATGTCTCGGCTCCCGTGGGGCATTTACCCCTGTCTAATCAGCTCCGTGGTGTACGTATGATGGAGTTTCTGCTGTCTCACCCCGCTTGGACCCCATAACCATCGACGAGCGCCACTGACTCCGGTGAAATTCTGCCACAGCTCGATAGAGATCTTCGGGGGTATCTACTAGAAATGTGGGTCCCTGGGCTTCGAGGGCGGTGCGATCGCTAAATCCCCAACTCACCGCAGCCACCGCTACCCCCTGACAGCGGGCGGCTTCTATATCCCGAGTTTCATCACCAATATACAAAATTTCCTCAGACAGTAGCCGATGGTGGCGCATGATGCGCCTAAGGCTGCGGGCCTTGCCCAGCAAACCGATATTGCCATAGACATGGCGAAACACCTGACTCAGACCATGGCGTTTGAGAAACGGATTGATGGTCGAGGGCGCATTGGAACTGGCGATCAAAATTTTGTGACCATCAGCGGCAAAAGCTTGCAAAACATCCGCCAAATGCTGAAACGGCTGAATTGAATCCATGTCGCGCCGCAGTTCCTGCCGCACCCGCCGCACCAAAAACGGCACCTGAAATAGGGGCACATTGGACTGGGCCAACAGCTCTCCAGTGCTGAGGGTACGCAGGTACTTCAACCGTTCTGGCGTTGTCTGGGGATAGCCATATTGGGCGGCTAAGCGGTTGGTAATATTGACGATCGTTGCCAATGTGTCAGCGATCGTACCGTCAAAGTCAAAAATGAGAACGGTCACGGGTGGATGGGATAAAAAACAATCAGGAAAGTGGAAAAAGTCGCTAAGCGGTTATATAAAAAGCCTTGTTGCCTGAATTCAAGCACATCGGGCCGATCAAGGTTGGAACGATGGAATGAGGGTTTGGAGGATATAGATTCAGAGCTTTAGGTCCATCTGATACCTGGAACGAACCTTTTAAAACAGCCCCTAAGGAAATGGCTGTATATCTATCTATTCCCAAACTTAGAATAGGTCTAAAGAAAATCTTAAGCCAAGATAGTCAGAGATAAATCTTGAATGTGGGAAGTAATTCGGGATCTTTCACTTCCCTGTGAATGAACCGTTATCAATACTGTAGCCTGAGATACCCTTTCTTGTGGTGACAAATTATCTTTTTACAATCTTCTTTGATGTAAATAAAATAATGGGTTTACCCTATCTTGTCATCTCCATATCTACCCATGCACTCCCAAGGCTCCTAACGCCAGCGGCCCGAACGGAGGATGCTGATGATCAACCAAATGCCCAGCAGGGTGGCCGCCGCAAATAGGCTGGTGCTCAACCATTGCAGTTGGGCATTGGTTTGGTTACTGGAAATAATCGCCGCGCCAATAATCAAGGCGGCGACCACAGTACTAAAGGAGCGGCGGTTGGCGGCCCGTTCGATACTCTGCTGCAGGCTGCCTAGGTCTTTGATGTTAACGTTCCAGGTTAAGGTTTCCTCACTGAGACGATCTAGGAGAAACCCAAACTGTCGGGGAGCTGAGAGGGAAAGATTGCGAAATTCTAGCCCCGTCCGCAGCAGGGTCTGGAGGGGATCATCGCCAATGAGTTGCTGGCGAAACAGGTCCACCATCAGTGGACGAATTTCGGCAATTAGATTGATTTGGGGGTTAAACTGCCGGGCCACCCCTTCCAGGTTGACCAGGGACTTGGCGAATAGGCCAATATTGGCGGGCCAGCGCAAATGGTTACGGGTACCGGCTTCTAAAATCTCGGCAAAGGCAGCGGCGGTGTTGAAATTTTTCAGGGCCAGGCCATAGTAACGGGATAGCAGACGACTATAGTCGTGTTCCAGTTTGGCCAGGTCTACGGTTTGGAGCGGTTCTGCTAGCTGCAGGGTGAGCTGGGCGCAGCGTTGGGCATCGGAACTGACGATGGCTAGGACCATCTCCGTTAGGGTAGTGCGGGTTTGGGGGGCTAATCGCCCCATCATGCCGCAGTCCAGCAGGGCCACTCGACCATCCTTGAGATAGAAGATATTGCCTGGATGGGGATCGGCGTGAAAAAAGCCATCGATGAAATATTGCTGAAAGAAGGCGCGAAACAGCAGACTGCTGAGGGCATTGCGTTTTTCGATGGGGGCCGCTTGGTCCCCCAGGGCGGCGGACAGAATCGGCTGGCCATCTAACCACTGCATCACCAGGACTTTAGGGGTGCTCAGGGGCCAAATGATTTCGGGAATGGTGAGCTGATCGGTGGCAAACCAATGGCTATTGGCCAGGTTTTGCCGCAGCTGATCGGTGTAGGTGGCCTCGGTGGTAAAGTCCAGTTCGGCGGTAAGGGCAGTGCTAAATTCTTCGGCCAAGGCGACCACGTTGTATCGTTGGCCAAACTGGGTGTTTGAGACTAGCTTGGCGATATCTTTGATAAGGGCCATATCTCGCCGCACCTGGACTTCGATGCCAGGGCGCTGGATCTTGAGGGCGACGGGTTGACCGGTTTTGAGGATAGCGCGGTGGACTTGGCCGATGGAGCCAGATGCGATCGCATCATAATCCACCTCGGCAAACACTTCATCCGGGTCTAAATGCTGCCTCAAAAACCGCTGGATCGTCACCGCATCCACCGGCGGCACCGTCGACTGCAACGCGCTCAGGGCTTCGATATAAGCTGGTGGCAACAGGTCAGGTCGAGTGCTGAGCAACTGGCCAAACTTGATATACACTGGCCCCAGGTCCGTCAAAACATTCCGCAACACCGCAGGCGGTGGAATATTCGGTTCTTCCGGAGCCTGACCCACCAGCAACCGCCGCATATAATCCCAGCCGTGGCGTAAAAACACCTCCACAATTTCACCCTGCCGGGAAATAAGATTTGGCGTTAGCATGCAGCCCTTAGGTAAAGTAGTGACGGTCTGATGCTAGCAGTTCTCCCTAATCTATGTGGCTACGTAATCTCATCCTCATCTGCACTACGGCTTACCAAATTTGGTGCTGTCGCCAAGAAGATCAGACCCCACCACCAGGGAAAATTTACGACATTGGGGACTGTAAACTGCACCTGTATCGCCGGGGCCGACCACAAGCAAACCAACCGACGGTAATTTTGGACCATAGCCTCGGGGGCGTAGAAGGCTATCTGCTGATTGATGAAATTGCAGAATTTGCCGATGTCTGCATC
Organism: Leptothoe sp. PORK10 BA2; assembly: GCF_034932105.1. Classification (NCBI taxonomy): domain Bacteria; kingdom Bacillati; phylum Cyanobacteriota; class Cyanophyceae; order Nodosilineales; family Cymatolegaceae; genus Leptothoe; species Leptothoe sp. PORK10 BA2. Next base: position 26,691 of record NZ_JAYGIG010000130.1, read on the forward strand.
TACGATCGAGCCGGGTATGGCTGGAGTTCCCATAGCCCCAGTCCCCGCAACAGCGGCGAGATGATCCAGGAATTTGAGACATTGATGCAGCAGGCCGGAATTCAGCCCCCCTATGTTTTGGTGGGTAATTCCCTGGGCAGCTACAACATGCGACTCTATGCCCACACCTTCCCTGACAAAGTGGCAGGTCTGATTCTCACGGACGGTCTGCATGAAGACAGCATGGGCCGCCTACCGGCCAGTCTGCAGCTGATGAAACTCATCTTTACCGCAGGCTTTTTCCTATCCGTGGTGGGCTCAGCCCTAGGGTTTATTCGCATTCTTCAACAGTTAGGGCTGTTCCAGGTGATCAGTCCCCAACTCAGACATTACAGCCAGGCCCAGTTAGCCCCTGTTCTTCGGTCATTTGTCCGGCCCAAGCATTGGTTTACCATGGCCCGCGAAATCATCAGCCTGAACACCAGCCATGATCAGCTGAGTCAGGCCAATGATTTAGGATCGCTGCCCGTGATTAATATCAAAGCACGACACTTTTTTACCCCAAAACCATGGCTCAAACCCCTGCCCTTGGCAACCGCCGATAACCTCTGGATGAAGATGCACCAAGCGCTGATGAGACTCTCGTCCCAAAGTCTCAGTTTGCCAGCTCAGAACAGCAGCCATTTTGTCTGGGTGGATCAGCCCGATGCCATACTCGAAGCGATTGATCGGATGCTGCTTAGATGTTCACGCCGCCGGGATCCCTAAATATTCGGAATCCCTAATATTTCTATGTAGCTCTCTTGGTAACTACTACAATGAAATGTACTTGGTAAGATTCACTACAGCCTTTAGCCATAACCTGCGATGAGTATACAGCCTGATCGAGTTTTAATTTTTGACACGACTTTGCGCGATGGGGAGCAGTCCCCAGGGGCGACGATGAATGTTGAAGAGAAGCTAGCGGTGGCTCGTCAATTGGCTCGCCTGGGTGTAGACATCATTGAAGCGGGGTTTCCCTACGCCAGCCCCGGTGACTTTGAGGCGGTGCAGCGCATTGCCCGTGAAGTTGGTGGCCCGGGCGGACCGATCATCTGTGGTTTGGCCCGAGCTACTGAAAAAGATATTGAAGCGGCAGCTCGGGCGGTGGCCCCCGCTGCCCACGGTCGCATCCATACCTTTCTGGCGACGTCTGATATCCACATGAAGTACAAGCTCAAGAAGTCGCGGCAGGAGGTGCTGGCCATTACGGATGAAATGGTGCGCTTTGCCAAGGGCTTTACGGACGATATTGAGTTTTCCCCTGAGGATGCGGGACGGTCAGAGCCGGAGTTTTTGTACCAGGTGTTGGAGGTTGCGATCGCAGCCGGAGCCACCACCATCAATATCCCCGACACCGTGGGCTACCTCACCCCCAGCGAGTTTGGCGGGCTGATCAAGGGCATCTCAGAAAACGTGCCCAATGTGGACCAGACAGTCATTTCTGTCCATGGTCACAATGACCTCGGTCTAGCCGTTGCCAACTTCCTCGAAGCGGTGAAAAACGGAGCCCGGCAGCTGGAATGTACCATCAACGGCATTGGTGAACGGGCGGGGAATGCTGCCCTGGAGGAGCTGGTGATGGCCATGCATGTGCGCCGCCAGTACTTCAATCCCTTCTTTGGCCGGTCAGTGGATTCTGAAACGCCCCTGACCAATATCAACACCACAGAAATCTACAAAACCTCCCGCCTGATCTCCACCGTCACTGGCATGCTGGTGCAGCCCAACAAGGCCATCGTCGGGGCCAATGCCTTTGCCCATGAGTCTGGCATCCACCAGGACGGGGTCCTAAAAAATAAGCTCACCTACGAGATCATGGACGCCCGGACCATCGGTCTGAGTGACAATCTGATCGTTTTAGGCAAGCTTTCGGGCCGTAATGCTTTCCGCAGTCGTCTCCAGGAACTAGGCTACGAACTCTCGGAGCAGGATTTGAATAAGGCATTTTTGCGGTTCAAAGACCTGGCGGATAAGAAAAAAGAAATTAGCGATCGCGACCTAGAAGCCATCGTCAATGACGAGACCCAGCAGGTGGTCGAGCACTTTAGGCTAGAGCTAGTCCAAGTCTCCTGCGGTAGCAACGCTCGCCCCACCGCCTCCATCACCATCCGCACTCCTGCCGGCGAGGAGCTCATGGATGCCGCCATTGGCACCGGTCCGGTGGATGCCATCTATAAAGCTATTAACCGCGTTGTTGATATTCCCAATGACCTGATCGAGTATTCCGTACAATCAGTCACCGCAGGTATTGACGCCATTGGGGAAGTCACCATTCGCCTCCGCCATGACCAGCGCATCTACTCTGGCCATGCGGCCAACACAGACATTATTGTGGCCTCAGCCCATGCCTACATGCAGGCCCTGAACCGACTGTACGGCTCAACTCAGGTGGAAGGTTCCCTCCACCCACAGCGCATGGCAGTCCCCGCTGGCACTGGAGTTTAGGGCACAATAGGGGCATAACAGGAGCATGACATTTGAGTAGCCTGCCATGGTTAACTCATGTCTGAATTTATCCAGAAATGTAGACAGATTTTGAGCTTTAGGATTTGCTCTTTCGAGGTAGAATCTGGTTTGCTTTGCTCCAAATTTTTGGAGCAAAGCATTAGGCATGGCTGAAACTTAGGCAAACAATACATGACCCATCCAACAGCTAGAATCATCTACACGCTGACTGACGAAGCGCCAGCTCTAGCCACCTATTCTTTTTTGCCCATCGTTCAAGCCTTTACCAGCGCAGCTGATGTCATTGTAGAAACCCAAGACATATCCTTAGCCGCGCGCATTATTGCCAATTTTCCAGATTCCCTGACAGCAGAGCAGCGGGTACCCGACGCCCTCACCCAGCTGGGGGACCTGGCCAAAACGCCGGCGGCTAATATCATTAAACTCCCCAACATCAGTGCATCCGTACCCCAGCTGCTGGCCGCCATCAAAGAACTCCAAGGAAAAGGGTATGCCATCCCTGACTACCCCGCCGAGCCTAAAACTGAAGCCGAAGCCACCATTAAAGCCAGGTATGCCAAAGTGCTAGGCAGCGCCGTTAATCCTGTTTTGCGGGAAGGTAACTCTGACCGACGGGTGGCCGCCGCTGTCAAACAATACGCCCAGAAGAATCCCCATCGGGTGGGGGCGTGGACTGCCAAGTCTAAATCCCATGTGGCCCATATGGATCAGGGTGATTTTTACGGCAGTGAGAAGTCGGTGGTGATCCAGGATGCGGGCAACGTGAAAATTGAGCTAGTTACCCCAGATGGCTCGACCACCGTGTTAAAAGAGAAAACAGCGGTGCTGGCAGGGGAAGTCCTTGACGCCGCTGTAATGAATGTCAAGGACCTGAGATATTTTTACGAAAAAGAGATAAATAGAGCTCAGGAAGAAGACATTTTGCTTTCACTCCATGTGAAGGCAACCATGATGAAGGTGTCCGATCCAATCTTGTTTGGCCATGCCGTCACCATTTACTTTAAGGACGTTTTTGAAAAATATGCGGCTCTCTTTACTGAGTTAGGTGTGAATCCCAACAATGGCTTGGGGGATGTGTACGCCAAAATCCAAACCCTGCCCGACCATCAGCGCACCGCCATTGAAGCCGATCTACAAGCCACCTACGATAGACGCCCTAAGTTGGCCATGGTCGATTCCGATAAAGGCATCACCAATCTCCATGTGCCCAGTGATGTGATTATTGATGCCTCCATGGCCGCTGCCATTCGCACCTCTGGCCAAATGTGGGGCCCCGACGGTAAGCCCCATGACACCAAGGCTATGATTCCCGACCGGTGCTACGCCACCATGTACCAGGAATGTATTAAATTCTGCCAGGAAAATGGAGCCTTTGATGTCACCACCATGGGCAATGTCGCCAATGTGGGGCTGATGGCTCAAAAGGCGGAAGAGTATGGCTCCCATGACAAAACCTTTGAGATTCCCATCAACGGTACGGTGCGTGTGGTGGATGCTGCTGGCCATATATTGCTGGAGCATCGGGTGGAGCAAGGGGATATCTGGCGGATGTGTCAGACCAAGGACCTGCCCATTCAGGATTGGGTGAAACTAGCGGTCAGTCGCGCTAGTACAACGGGTTGCTCCGCTGTTTTCTGGTTGGATGCCAATCGTGCCCATGATGCTAACCTGATCGCCAAAGTTAAACAGTATTTACCCAACCACAACACCGCCGGTCTGGATATCAAAATTTTGGCCCCTGGGGATGCCATGCGGTTTACCTGTGAACAGATCAAAATGGGTAAAGATGTTATCTCTGTCACAGGTAATGTGCTACGGGATTATCTCACGGATCTCTTCCCGATTCTGGAACTGGGTACCAGTGCGAAAATGCTCTCCATTGTGCCTTTATTGGCCGGTGGCGGATTGTTTGAAACGGGTGCGGGTGGCTCCGCTCCCAAGCATGTGCAACAGTTTGTCCATGAGGGACATTTGCGGTGGGATTCCCTGGGGGAGTTTCTGGCGTTAGCGGTCACCCTAGAAGATATGGGTCGGAAGACTAACAACGAGAATGCTTTGATTTTGGCGGAGGCGCTGAACCAAGCCAATGGTCAGTATTTGGATAATATGAAATCCCCGTCTCGCCAGGTCCATGAGTTGGACAATCGCGGTAGTCATTTTTATTTGGCCATGTATTGGGCCCAGGCCCTGGCTGAGCAGAATAAGAATGGGGCACTGCAGGCTAAGTTTGCGAAACTAGCTCAGTATCTAAAGGACAATGAGGCCAAAATTGTGGAGGAGCTGAATGGGGCCCAGGGTAAACCAGTAGATATTGGTGGTTACTATCTGACGGATGGGGAGAAAACAAGTCGGGCGATGCGGCCTAGTGTAACCCTGAATGGAGCGTTGGCATCGGTTTAGGCTATGGGCTTGCCGTAATGATAGACGGCATTGATCAGGTTTTCGGGGGTGCCGATATCTAGGTATTGGCCAGTTTCGAAGGGGATGGCTTCTACGCGCAGGTTGTTTGCGATCGCACCCCCAATCACATCCCCAATCGGCGTTTCCTGGTAGGTCGGCATCTCCCGCATAAGCACAGGAGACTGATCTCCGATTAAGGCCGTCTGCTTAGCCTCAACAAACCGATGCAGAAATTCGGTAAAACTGGGCCGCCACACCGCAATCGCCCACATATAAGTCAAATGGGTGAGCTGAGACTTCTCATAGATGCCGGACACCACACCATGGTGATCAAAGTCCACCAACCCCACCTTTTCCGGCTGATCGGTGGGAAATAGCCCCAGCACCACATCTGCTGACCCCGTCTGCAATCGGTGAAGCAACTGACCATAGGCATCCCTCGGACGAAACAAAATATCTGGAAAGCCCATGGCCACAATGGCATCCTTCACAAATGGATAGGCCTGGTTCAAACTAAAGGGCACCCCAAAAGGCACATGCACCGTGACGTAAGCCAGCCGCATATTGAACTGGGAACCATCCCCCAAGTAGGCGGGAATATCCCACTTGCCAGGACGCAAAATCAGAAATGTCTCTTGTATCCCCGCCTCCCCCATGGCTTCCAACAAATACTGACAGGCAACCTTAGGCCGCAAACCTTGATCCGCCAGGTCTTGAAACCCGATGGGAAAAAGCTCCTTACTCATGGGCAACGGGCTAATGCGACTGCCCAACCCAGCAGCAGGGAGCAAACCGATGATTTTGGCAGCAGGTGCGGTCATGGTGTGGCTAAGAATTGACAATGGACACAGCGTAATTGTGAGACGTGCTCCTGGGTCTCAAAGTTCTGGGGCGCGGCCATGACTTGAACTTGGTTGAACTGAATGGTGGGACGGGGCAGGGTAATAGTGTCTACGAGGGTTTGTTTCGTGGCAACATCCAGGCTGTGGTAAAGCAAGCTAACATGGGGATCGAGCTTCGGTGTCTGGGCGTTGGGAATCGCCGTGACTAGACCGTTAACCAGGTGGGACAATGCAGCGGACTGGATTAGCTGGATATATAGGGTTTTAGCAAAGCGGGATTCATGCCTGAGATTGACCACAGTCAGCTCCACCGGCTCCGATGGCAGCATGGCACACAATTGCTTGAGGTCTACCGTCGGTGGCAAGAGACCGCTGTAAAGAGTAACATGGGGACAAAAAGGAACGGTCCCAAAGCGCTCGGATAGGGTGTTAATAATATGCTGAAAATAGTCGAGGTCAGGGGCCTGGGGGACTAGCCAAAGAGAATAGTAAGATGCCGACATGGGTAAGGGGGGACAATGGCAATTGGACACCATCACCATAAGAGACCATAAAGCACCCCAATACAAATTTACGCAATGTATACAGAGTGGTGGCTAAAATACCGGAGTCGCTTCGGGAATCGTCAACCTACCCATCGTATTTACCCATTGAGTTATTCAAACCAGATACCCATGAGATTTAACGCCTATTACTTTTATTGGACTGTTCTATTGTCTCTCATAGAGGTTTATATTGGCGTCTTTGTAAAGGACGATTTTGTTCGGCCCTATATGGGTGATTTTCTAGTTGTTATTCTGATTTATACCTTTATCCGTACATTCTTCAAATATTCCATGATTAACACGGCGATTGGCGTGTTACTATTCTCCTTCCTGGTGGAGATTTTACAATATTTCAAGATTGTAGAAGTCCTGGGTCTAGGATCTTCCCAGTTAGCCAGAACGGTCATTGGCACAACATTTGTTTGGGAAGACTTTATTGCCTATACCTTGGGTATTGTCATGGCGTTGGGGTGCGAACAATTCATTGGGCCCAGCATGGAAAAATGGCGACGGACCAGTAACTAATCGTCACCCATTAACGTGGAAAAATGGCGACGGACCAGTAACTGATCGTCGCCATTTAACGTAGCCCGTATGTTCGGTTTCAGGCTTGTTATTCGATGTCAGGCCTGGGTCTCTTTGGTTTGTTCCCGAATCACAGCACTCCAGTTATCCTCATCCATCGCTGCGGCTAGATCCTGACGCTGATTTGCCTGAACTTTTGCCTCTTCCTGTTGCAATGAACCGTCGGCCATCGCCCGACGAAGTTTTAGCTTTTTCTCTTCGTAGGCGTCACGCTCTGCCGCAGACATGACTTGGGTGGCCGCATCCTTAATGGTTTTGGCCCAGGTACCATCAACATTTCCAGGGGGTGGACTCGGTAATGCAGCAATCCATTCATCCCGCAGCTGTTCCATCGCATCCCGCTGAGGAAATTTGAAGGGCTGCACCGTCACCATGGCACAGATATCTTCTCCCTTTTGGGTAAGATGACTGCGTAAAGACAGGGCCACATTCCGGGAATAACTGACAAACTGAGTCTGCTGAGCGCTATTGAGCACCGCATAAACGCCCGCTACTTTTGCATGCTGAGACTGCCCACACCAATCTGAAACAGCCACAGGGGTATCAACCGTTTGTGCTGGAGCCGATACCACCGTCGGTTCTACGGAATGTTCATCAGTGGAGCTATACAAAAAATCATGCAGACCGCGATGGGCTTGGGGGACGTTCTGATGCTCGATGGGGTCTGAGTTTTCAAGGCTCACCAGCTTAGCTCCATAAATAGGCGTCTTGAATTATGGCAAAATTTTCCATTAAGAAACCATGATGGCACCCGGACTGTAAGAAAACAACATAAACAACACGTTACCACTAGCTTCATATTTTTAACGGGAACGGGTCTAGAGCAAAGCAAGTTACCATTAACGCATAGGATAAGTAGATCCGTGAAATTAAACAAAGGAATCATGCGCCTCGCCCAGATCTCAATGCCCTACTTCGATATTCTGCTAGAGCAGCTTAGGATGGGTAACCCAGCGGTACAGAAGGCTTTTGGACGGCATGTACATTGGGGCTATTGGGCCAACCCTGCTGAGGCAGATGGGTCAGTGGAGGATTTTGCAGTAGCAGCCGAAAACCTTTGCCAACGGGTCTATGCAGCAGCTAGCGTCAACGAACATGAACAATTACTAGACGCAGGCTGCGGCTTTGGCGGTACCATTGCCAGCCTCAATGAACAGTTCAAAAATTTGGATATGATAGGTCTTAATATTGACCCACGCCAGCTAGATCGAGCACGCCAAGAGATAAAGCCCCTGGCTAACAACAAAATTACATTTGTTGAGGGCGATGCCTGTCAGTTACCCTTTGCAGATGGGTCCATGGATGTGGTATTGGCGTTAGAGTGTATTTTCCACTTTCCCAACCGAGAAGAGTTTTTACAAGAGGCAAAGCGAGTTCTACGTCCAGGAGGACGTCTAGGCATTTGTGATTTTGTTTCGACACCCATTTTCAAGACATTACAACAGGTCGTAAATACATTTACAAAGCCTGTGATATCTGGAACATTTGGCCGGTCAGACAGTTGTTTTACAGTGTCAGACTATCGAACATTGGCTCAGAAAACAGGATTCCAACTGACAACACAGGAAGATATCACCCGCCACACCCTCCCTACATATCCAGTAGTTTGTGATCTATTTGATCAAGCGGGCTATCCAAAAGCCGTTCGAGATGTGGCGGCAGTTGAGAAGATTAGCCAGGTGGGGTTACTGCGCTATTTTATTCTCAGTTTTACCAAGGTGCCTACCTAATGTAGGCAGTATATTCAACGATGCGCACAACACTATATGGCTCTATCCGACAAAAAGCTGGATTCAGTAACCTTGAATAGAAAATCAATAGGTCTTCATGAAAGAGTTATTAATTCACAATCAAGGGTATTTTGAGATAGCTCTATGTCGGAGTCTTTGTGTGGAAGTGCCTTTTATCAAGGATGATATTTTAATTGCTATGGATAAAAAACAAGATTTTTTAGCTTTTTCCTAAAATCCCTTTAGAATGCTGCCAGATATGGACGGAGATATGAATTACAAATATGACAGTCAATATACTGCCCTAAGGTCAAGCCCCAAAGTACCTTGCCAGACATACGTATAACACTGAAGTAAATCCCACCAAGTATTCTTCTTGAGCAAAAATATTAGGATGAACGATAGACAATCTTGGCGTTGCCCAGTTAACTTTAAGATTTCCTAAGGAACTCCCTTTTATTATAAAAGTAATACGCCCTGTAGGATGCTGACAGGGGCTTTTAGCACCTATTTAGATTCTCTAAGAATTCAATAAAAGCTATATCAGACAAGTTATAGCTTCCGCATTTTGTTGAGAAGCAGAGCGAATAATTCAAGACTTAAAGAGATTTACTGAGAGTACATTGTTCGAAAAACGTGCTCTGAACCATTATCGCAAATTCAACAGAAGCCTTTTAGGGTCTGGTCTATTTAGACTGCGTCCTCATCATGTTCTGATATTACTGCAGACCTATAACGATGGCTTAAAACCGGACTAGCAACACAAACCGCTAGCACACCGTTGCTGATTTAGGGGATAGGTCAATCTGCTACAGCCCCTATATACCAGTATTTTTCAGCTGAAATCATAGTTCGGATTAACAGCGTCAAAAACTATTATGAGTAAGTAACCATGATTACCTATACAGAGACTCTTAAACTACCGTTAGCTGCCAATCACCTACTGAGTCATCTACAAAGCATCACAATTCAGTTGTATAAACCTCTTGTCTGCGACTATACCCATAGCTATGAACTACAGACGTTGCCTGATTTTCGACTAATGGAAGGAGCGATTGTTCCTCCCCATAGTGATGGTATTGCGGGTTACAGACCGATCTTAATGTTGCATAACCCTAGCAATAGCTATACCATTCGCGGCACTGAGCAGATATTCTCTCCTCAAAGGCAAGGTACGCTGGTCATATTGGATATCGATGCCCAACACGAAGTGCACAGCAAAGACCCCAATGCCCGACTGGGCAACTGGTCTGGTGTGGTGTGGGGGCTCAACGGACAACCACTGCTAAAGGATGAGTGGAGCGTTGAACAAGTGACAGCCATGGCAAAGCAAGATTTCCTCAAACTATGTGAAACCATTCATGGCAAATTAAAACCCTCCAACATAGCGAGCACCCCTAGGAACGCTATGGCTATTTGTTGAATATATATAGTGCTGGTCATATTGGCATTGATAGCACGATCAGAAGGTAAGAGACAGCATACAGAATCGTTCTGTCTCCTGACTTTCCAAAGCTTCTGGAACCTGCATATTATCCTAAGAATAAATGGGGTCTACCGACCAAGGCCTTAATTCACTTCAATACTTTCAATCATCCAACTTCCTGGAGCATCATTAAACGCAGCCACAAATTCGGCCTCATCCCATGGTCGCACAGTATCGATAGCAACCGTTTGAATATCTTCTGAGAAGTCCTCTTGCTGGGAACGAATGGTTAAAGTAACGTTGTTGGCAGGGGTTAGACCATTATTTAATACAATTCCCTTAATATTATTTCCCTCCACCCGTACACCCACCGTCCAAATGTTGGTTAGGGATGTCACTGAGGGTGATGGTAATGGAGCCGTCGTTGTGACTGAGGTATGCACCGTCGTTTTACTAGAAAATCGAGGTTCTGGACCTTGGTAGGTTGCTGGAGCGGTACCGGCAAGGAAAGCTTTAAACTCTGCACAACTGAGTATCTCATCACCCTTGGATCTTCCTTGGGCACGGGTATAAAGCTGATGACGCAAATCTAGCAATTGCTGACGGTAATCCGGCGTAATCTTGGGCGACGTGATTAATGTTCCAGAGACTTCAATGGCACGGTACCAATCCCTAGCGCAAACAGCCTGCTCTAGATCTGCTTGAATATCTGCCTCTGAAGTGGCAGCATCGGCACTTTCGGCAATAGCGGCAGTTCCAGCTAGAGCTAACAACGAGCCAAGAACGACGGGGGCTTTCATAATAGAATTTGCGAGAAACTAATGGGAACCTCGATGAATTCAATATTTTTGAAGTCAAGGCAATTAATAGAGGTGCCCTAGTGTTTCTTTACTCAACTAAACAAACTAAAGAACAGGAGTTTATTTGTGAAGATATCATATGGATCCTCCTGATCGTGCGGAATTATGGGTTGAAAGCCGAAGGCTCCACAGTCTAGGGCTCAAACAGTGGAGTAATGGGGGTACCGGTCAGGGTGATGGTTGGTTCAAGGTCACACAGGCCAATCATTGCTTGCCAACGGGAGGGAAAATCTGGATCGATAAAGGTAAGTTCAAATCGTCCCCAATAGTAGGTGGGTTCACCATTGGTGTCTTCCCTAAACGTGTCGCAGGGCAAAGAGGAAGATTCTTGTACCCAGTAACCAGAATAGGAGCCTCGGTCGGTGTAAACTCCGGCTAAACCATCAATAAAAATTGTACCGATGCCATCGCCATAGGTCCAAATAGCGGTTCTATTGCGCTCATCTTGGTAGACAACATCATATTCCTCCGTTGACCACTGTTCATCAGCTAGGGCTGCCTGGGGGAGAAAGGCAGCAAACAACAGAGCAGCTGTAAGGCAGATAGGGCTCCTGTTCATCGTCATGACCTCGATGGATATCTGGACAGAGCTTAGCCTAGGATCCTAGGGACCTGCGTTTAATTCTACATTACGGGCGATTTGCCAAACACGGCAGTTGCAACAATGGGGATCATCTGGCAATGATGAACGCAGCTGCGCAGCAATAGCATTGGCATGTTCCGGGTCTGAGAGTAGTCCAAATTGATTGACATCTGAGGGACTGAATATGCCAGAAAATGGGTCAAAGTTGGTTAGCAAGCTATTGCTGTCGTAGTCATCAAGGATGTCGAAACCACAGAAGTTGAATCCGGGGAGTACCTTGTGGATGTGGGTGGGTTGTTCAAGAATAGCTAGGAGCTGGTTTTGGTCTGTAGGGCTAATCCGTTGGCGAAGGTAGGCAAGGTCGGTAAACCAGGTGGTACGGTAGTCTGCTTGGATATTGTGGGACCAGTCTTCGTCAATTAGATGATCGATCAGGTCGGGGCAAAGGATACTGTCTAGGGTGACAACTTCGGTGATGTGGACGAAGCCGGAGAACTTGATGTAGCTTTGCCAGTCTTCGATTTGGGATGGGGTAAATCGTTGACGGACGGTAAAGAACCAGCGGGTCATATCTCTTGCATAAACTCGTAGTTAACAGCTACCGCAATCGTCGCCCCGTCATACAAGTCTGCAAGTTGAGCCTGATATCACGGTACTCATCCCTCGGGCAGACAACGCCGGTATCTTTTCATCGAGACCCGTTAATCGGTGTTGATGGTGGGGCACTAGTATTGGCTCAAAGCCGTTATTACGGTTGCGAGGAATGGACAGCTCAGTTCACCATCTACTGATTGCACCGTTTTCTGTGAGCTGCCGTTGCGGTTATTCGAAGACCGTTCCAAGTTAAGAGGTGTGGCAGCTCTCAATCACAGGTACTTCAATTGCGCCCTGCACCTCTACGGCTTTGCTGATGCGCTCCAGCATGGTCAGGACAAATCCCTGGGGAGGATAGTAGCTAGGACGTTGAGCGTTCATTTGAATGGCTTTCATGATGGCCTCTTCTATATTGCCACCATCTAAAATTGTGCTTATGATCCACATACTTAAGTGATTTAGGGAACAGTTTACATAATCTTCGTATTGACACGGAAAAACATCCGCCAATTTGATGAGATGTTCATCCGGAAAAATATCTAGGCATTCGTTTATACGTACGACACTGAGTTCATCGAGCTCATGGTTTTGGCCCAGTCTGATGCTGGTTGGTTCATAAAAAATATTTGATGAGTAATGGTTTCTATGGATAGAAACCACCAGGTATGCAATTGGTAGGGTGCCATTAATCCCTAAAACTGACAAACTTTTTCAACTCCAGCCGCTTCAGGTTTGCGCAGAATGGAATGGGTTCTGATGCGATCGCATCCCCAATTCACCCAATCCGCAATCGTGCCCCCCTCCCAACGACGCAAAAAACCATCGCTATTGGCACTGAGCAACCATTGCCCATCGCCACTAAACAAAACTGTACTGGCCGTAGCATTGTGACCCGTCACCGGATTACCGATGGGTCTCCCCTGTAAATCCCATAGCTGTAGCGTCTGATCACGGCTAGCACTGACGATATATTGACCATCCGGGCTAAAGGTAACCGCCACCACATCGCTCAGATGTCCCTTGAAGGAATCGCCAACCTGATTGCCATCCCGATCCCATAGCCGCAGGGTGCGATCGCGACTAGCACTGACAAACATCTCCCCATCGGGGCTAAAGGCCAGGGCATTGATATCATCCGTATGCCCTTCTAGGGGCTCTCCCATAGGATTTCCCTGCAAATCCCACAGACGAATTTTCCGGTCATCACCGCCACTCACCAACAGCTGGCCATCGGGGCTAAACACAACCGTATTCACCGCCTCCCCATGACCCTCTAGGGGGTATCCAATCGGGTTACCCTTTAAGTCCCATAGACGAATAGTGTTATCGTCACTGGCACTGGCCATAAGCGACTGAGTCGGATGAATGGCCACAGCATTCACAGCCGCTTGATGCTGGTCTAGAGACTCAATCTCATACCCCTGACGAGTCCAGAGTCGAACCGTATGATCCGCACTACCGCTAGCGATGATCTCCCCATCCTGGTTCATATCCACCGATAACACCGCATCCCTGTGCCCTTTAAAGGGGGCCGCCATCGCCTCTCCAGCTCCAGACCACAGCCGTACCGTACTGTCCGCACCGGCTGTCACTAACATCTCTCCATCACCACTGATCGCCATGCTATTGACAGCACTATCGTGCAGCCGAAAAGCATTGCGCACCAGAACATCCTCCATATCCCACAGTCGCAGGGTGGTATCCTCACCACCGCTCAGAATGGTTTTCCCATCGGGACTCACCGCCACCGAATACACATAGTACTCATGACCAATCAGGGGCGGACCCACCGGCTGCCCCTCACGACTCCACACCCGGACCGTATTGTCATCACCACCGCTGATCAGCCACTGGCTATTGGGACTAAACGCTAAGGACATAACATTATCCGTATGCCCCTCAAGCTCAGATAGTAAATTACCCTGACGATCCCATAGGCGGATAATCTTATCGCTGCCACCACTGGCCATCAGCTGCCCATCGGGACTGATGGCCACCGCAATCACCGCTCCCCTATGCCCTGATAAGGTTTTGAGCAGTTTCCCCTGGAGACTCCATAGGTGAATCGCCCCATCCTCTCGCCCACTAACTATCTGAGTACCGTCAGGACTAAAGGCCAAGGACCACACCACAGCTTTACCCCCAGCCTGCAACAAGCGGGCCTTGCCATCACGGGTCCATAACCGGATCGCCCCGGCCTCATCGCCACTGGCCAATATTGTCCCATTGGGACTAAAAGTCACCGTCTTAACATGGCCCCCGTGCCCTTCGTAAACACCCAGTTGATTGCCCTGACGATCCCAGAGCCGCACGGTGCTGTCGGAACTGGCGCTGGCCAGGGTCTGTCCATCGGGACTAAAGGCCACCGACCAAATCTCATCGGTGTGGCCCTTAAAGGGCGTTCCCAGGGGGTTACCCTCCGAGTCCCACAGACGAATCACCTGATCAAATCCTCCACTGGCGATGATCTGCCCATTGGGGCTATACACCGCTGACCAAACAGCATCTTCATGTCCTTCTAACCGATTTTTCTCCATCGTTATGCCAATGGCGTTGCGTAGGGTGGAACGGACGGCAGGCCGCAGTTTCCACAGCCGGGACCGACTTTTGCCGACCAGTCTCAGGGAGTCCAACAGCCCCTCTACGGGGCTAGTAATCAGGCTGCGGCTAACCTTTTCCGCGTTCTCATCCAAGGCCAGACTGTTACCCCTGCGCAGGGCAACGGCCCCAGCCCCCATCGCCATCAGAAATAAAACACTGACACTAGCGAGCAGGGATTGTAGCACCACAGTTCGGCGCTTTTCTCGGCGAGCCTCTGCGGCGAGGGCGTCCTGGCTAGCGGTGATAAAGGCCCGTTGCCCCTCGGTGACCATCGGGGTTTTCCGATGTTTTTGGCTGTCCTGGAGCCATTGGGTTGCGATCGCACTTTCCGCCCCCCGCAGCAGTAAATCACGACTCTGTTCTTTCTCCTGCCATTCCAGCGTTCGCTGCAGCCATTTAGTATGGCTTTGCACATGGTCTCGATCCGTATCTAGAATACGAATCAGATGATTAAAATGGGTAGTGAAATTCCCCCGCTGCTGGCTAAAGTCTAGCCACTGCACCTTCGCCAGTTCCGGATGCAGGTCAGCCGTATTGACAGGCTGATGCAAAATAGTCACAAACCGTTTATTAAACCGCGCCCCATGGTCCACTTCTTGTTTGCAATAGGGCGAAGTGACGGAGCGAGGCGACAAAATAAACAAAAAATTATCCGATATCTCAATACCTTGATAAATCTCCCGCTGAAAGTTAGCCGTTCCCGCCGCAATACTTTCTTGATCAAACCAGGTGGTTTTTCCCTGACTCTGCAGCGCCATATTTAATGTCCGGGCAATATCCGCATCGGCACTGGAATAGGAAATAAACACATCAATTGAAGCCGGTGGGGGATGGCTTAAGCTGGCCTGAATAAATTCCTGGTGATAGTCCGTGGCCGGATGAGACAAGCGCCCCTGGGCGGTTTTTAGCCATGCCTCCGCCTGACGTAAATCATATCCCCGCAACAGCACACTGGTATTTTTCTGCTGTCGTTTCCATTTCAGGGCCTTGACCAACAGATCCTTATGATGGGCATAGTAGGCCGCATCCTGATTCAGGGTCTTAATCAATTCGTTTTCATCCAGCCGCCCATCCTCCGCCCGGACATTATTGGTTAAATCAATGTACTGCAGAGACTTCAACTGCGTATCATCATCCGCTGCAGTTAAAGGCTTCACCAAAATGGGAATCACCCGTTTCTTTAGCTTCATCGCATAGTTCAATTCATACTGGCAGTACCGGGACCGCAGAGAATCCGGAGACAACAGATACACCATGGTATCGGCCTCCTCAATGCCGCGATTCACCACCAGATTAAAGGCTTCCCCCGTGGGAATATCCGTTTCATTACTCCATACCGTCAGTCCCTGCCGTCGCAGCAATCGCCGCATCCGATCCATCACCTCAGTATCGGCTTGGGCATAGGCCAAAAACACCTGGGTCATCTTGTTGTGAGCATTTTTGATGCTCTCAGTGATGAACTCGCAGTGTAAATCCGTGGGCAGACAGGAGGGCTGTTCGTCCCTAAATCGCTGGTGCAGCCATGCCTCGGCTAGCTGTCGGGCTTCTCCCAACAATAAATACTCAGTTTGTTTTTGTTTTCGCTCCCACTCCAGTGCCCCATTCAATAGCTCGGTGTGGCGTTCCACATAGTCTCGGTGTCGCTGAAAAATTTGCTCCAGTGCCACCAGGGACTGCTCAAAATCGTCCTGTTTCTCCCGCATGTACACCCAATTAATCTGACTAATGTGGGGGTGCATATGGGGAAAGCTGGAATGCAGCCCCTGGGCCTGATAATCGTGCCATTGTTGATCGGTGCCGTCGGGATTGCGCCCCTGCCAGGTCCCTCGGTCAATCTCCTCCACATGCAGTAGAGGAATGATCCGCTTCTGATGGCGCAGGGCAATGTCAATCTCCTTGGCGCAGTAAGGGGAGTTTACGGCATGGGGTGAGATAACAAACAGGAAATTATGGGATTTTTCAATCCCCCGCTCGATCTGGATTTGAAAGTCAACGGCCAGGGGAATATCGTTAAAGTCACACCAGACACGATAGCCCGCATTGGTCAGCTGCCGACAGAGTTGGACGACAAACATCTTACTGTCAGCCCGACCATAGGAAATAAATGCATCGTAAACGTCACCCATAACTAGTACTGAGAAACGACATTGCTGGTGTGTTTTTATTCCAAATCCTCAGCTGTTGCTGCCCTTAAAAGTAATTCAGCTCAATCTCAATCTTAGTTTCAGTCCCAGCCACCAAAACCACAGCATCGCCAAACTGCGGTGGCCCTGTCCGCACCTCAGGATTGCGAGAAAACCCAAACCCTTCCGCAGGCATGCCGAAAAGATGGCGATTAAATTCGCCATCGCCGTTGGCATCGTGGAATACTGAAACTGCATAACTGCCAGGGGCAAGATTCTCAAAGGCCACCCACAATGATGAAGAGTCAGGGGAAATCTGGGTGGCCGCGTCAGACTCGGCAGTCGAGACAGGCTCAATAGCCGACACACATTGGCTTCCCACCGCTTCATCACCATTGCTGGGGAAGCCAGTACTGCTATCAAAGAGACTTAAACACACCTTTCCCTGCAGCTCATTCAGACCGCTAACCTGCACTAATAGCTGGGTCGATTGCTCCAGTCCATGGACTGGATACGCTAATCCCCCCACGGCAACCATGGTTAAAATACTCGTCAAAATGTAATGTTTATTCACGGGTAATTTTCTCTCCCTATTTGGCCCAATATTGCTCACCTCCCTGACCCCTCTCCTGATGACACTAAACTTTGGTACACCAGGGTCTGAAAGGCCTCCGGACTTAAAAAGCCCTGCCCCCAGGCAGCATCGTAGTCAGCTGCCGGAATCGTTTGGATCTGAATTTGGGCAAAATCCGGATCTTGGGCCAAACTGGCGGTACTAAACAGACCTAACTCCCGCACCGCAGCCATAGAGCATTTGACAAATCCCATCGATATCCCCTGATACGTTTTAGTCAGGTTTAGCATACTCAGCAAATACTGGAGCGAAATTTTTATGTAGAGTCCCTGCTGACAGACCAGTTTATCTTCTAAATCAACAACGGCATTTCCCCCAGCATCCGCCCATATAATGAGCCAGGTCTTGGCGCAACTTACCCGCAATGTTCAGCTGCGAATGTTCAGTTGCTGGGAAGCCTAGCTTGCATACTGGGGGCAAAGACCTTGTACTAGCCCCGCCAGTTATGTCTTGCCCAATACACCGCCTCCGGCAAATCAGTAATCTCTTCTAGCACAACAACAAATTCACCGCCCCCTAGTCGAGCCGCCAAATTTGTTTCCCAAATGGCGAACTGAAGCCGCGTTACAATCATTAACTGGGATCATCGGATAACCTCCTGGAATAAGTTCTGTGAATAGGGATGCGATCGCACAAACCCCCTAGCTAAAATGCGGGCGTTGCTGATCCGACCTATGATTTCACCACAGTTTCCCGTTTACATCGGGTTAGGCGCTTGGAAAATTCATCCCCATTTTTTGTTTGAGTTTTTGGGGTATGTCGTTGCTTTCCGCCTATTGCTGCGCCGCAACCTCCGCTCGGATACCCTGTCGGTTGCCCAACGCAGTTCTGTAGTGGCAGGCGGCATGGTGGGGGCCGTTCTAGGGGCCAAGGCCCTGGTCCTACTACAGCATATGGATTTGCTCTGGCTCGACTGGCGGCAGTGGCTATGGCTGGTCGCCCAGGGAAAAACCATCGTCGGCGCGCTGTTGGGGGGCCTGATCGGGGTAGAGGTGACCAAATCCTGGATTGGGGTAACCCAGTCCACCGGGGATGTATTTGTGTATCCATTGCTGGTGGGCACTGCCATTGGGCGCATGGGCTGCTTTTTGACCGGGCTGCGCGATCGCACCTACGGCACCATGACCACCCTGCCCTGGGGCGTGGACTTCGGCGACGGCATTTTACGCCATCCCACCCAGCTATACGAAATTATATTTTTGGTGATTTTAGGCATTGCCCTTGCTGGGCGTAAAAAATATCCCCATCATGCTGGCGACCTATTCCAGATGTACCTAGCAGGGTACTTAGGGTTTCGTTTTCTGATCGATTTTCTCAAACCCGACTTCCACCCCCTGTTGGGCCTCAGCGCAGTCCAAGTTGCCAGTCTGTTGGGCTTTCTCTACGCCTGCCGCCAGCTATCGCGCCGGTCCTTAATTACCCCCTAACCCCACCATCCTATGCCCACCCGCCCCTACCTGTTCTATGGCCTCACCAATAGCCTCTGTTCTCAATGCCTAACTAAGGTAGAAGCAAAAATCATCTTTCAAGATGGAGGCGTGTATTTAGCCAAACATTGTCCTACCCATGGCCGAGAAGAGATATTAATTGCCGACGACATCGACTACTATCGCCAGACCCAAACCTTTATCAAACCTGGCGATTTACCCCTCAAGTTCAACACCCCGATCAAATACGGCTGTCCCTACGACTGTGGCCTCTGTCCAGATCACGAACAACATAGCTGCTTAACCCTGATCGAACTGACCGATCGATGTAACCTCACCTGCCCCATTTGCTATGCAGACTCTGGTGTCGATGAGATGGGAGGCCGCAATCAACGTCGCCGCCATCGCACCCTAGGCGAGATCGAACAGATGCTAGACGTGATTGTTGCCAACGAAGGAGAGCCCCAAGTGGTGCAGCTCAGCGGTGGCGAGCCCACGATCCATCCAGACTTTTTTGCCGTGATGGATATGGTCAAGGCTAGACCGATCAAACATTTGATGATCAATACCAACGGGATGAAGATTGCCCAAGATCGAGCATTTTGTGAACAACTCAACAAATACAAGCCAGGTATTGAGATCTATCTCCAGTTTGATAGCTTTGACGCCGATGCCCTGCGAGAATTGAGGGGTGTAGACCTCCGGGCAACCAGGGAGCAGGCCCTAGCTCGACTAAACGAGTTAAATCTCTCCACTACCCTGGTGGTCACGGTTAAAAAAGGCCTCAACGACCATGAAATTGGCAAAATTATTGACTTTGCTCTGCAACAGCGCTGTGTGCGCGGAGTCACATTTCAGCCCATTCAGGCCGCTGGAAGAATAGGAGGGTTTGAACCCAAGCAAAATCGCTACACCCTCACCGAAGTCCGCCGCGCCATTCTAGAACAAACCCATCACTTCAAACCTCAAGATATTCTGCCCGTCCCCTGCCATCCAGACTCCCTTGCCATGGCCTATGCCCTCAAGGTGCAGAACAAGGTAATCCCACTCACAGGTCTATTTGACACCCCCACCTTTGTGGACATGGTGCCCAATTCTGTTCTTTATGAGCAACATCCAGAACTAAAACAGAAAATTTTTGATCTGTTTTCCACTGCCCATTCCCCAGAATCAGCCGGTGCCTCCCTCCAGCAGCTGTTGTGTTGTCTCCCCCTAGTACCCGTCCCCACCGGGTTTTCCTATGAGAACATTTTTCGCATTATGATTGTGCAATTTATGGATGCCTACAACTTCGATGTCCGCTCAGTCAAACGCTCCTGCATCCACATTGTTCACCCCGATGGACGAATCATCCCCTTCGACACCTACAACCTGTTCTACCGAGAAGGTAGTGCCGGACATGAAATGCTAACAACCATGCATCAAACATCATGACAAACAATCCTCAGCAAGACGAACTAACACAGATTATCCGTGGATTCACACTCCTGATGGGACTGCATTGCATAGCCATTATGCTTATCTTTATTGTTGGCTTTGGCATTGGCATGATTGCTGGAGGCTACACATTTCTTGGGATTTGGATAGTCGGTGCCATGGGCTTTCTATTTTGGCAATTGCTGTATGTCATACCGCTGATCCTCCGATTCAGACACCGACGTCAATTTGCAATGATGAAAGGCATTATTATTGGTGCAACTATCACTGCTTTAGTCAACGGAGCTTGTTTTTTAGCCACTATTTGATTGGGGCACTGGTTCCGCCAGGTGGGTCAGCGTAAAGGCATGTTGTATATACGATAGACGATAATAGGTTCAGCAAAAGCTGATCTAATCTGGGTGGTGTTATGGATCTATTTTCTCATCCGTGTCCTTGC